>JAGCAN010000035.1 GCA_017652685.1 Oscillospiraceae bacterium | reverse complement strand
CTTGGCTGCTTCGTTTGCAGTATGTCCATATTCATAGGCCGTTTTCTGCCCCATCTGCCAGGGGCCGTCCATCTCGTTGCCGAGGCACCAGAGCTTGATGTTGAAGGGATCCTTCTGTCCGTTGGCGATGCGCATATCAGAGAATTTGCTGCCGCCGCGGTGGTTAGCATACTCCACAATATCCCTCGCCTGTTCAGGCCCGCGCGTTCCGAGGTTGATGGCATACATCATCTCTGCCCCAGCCCTGTCGGCCCAGCGGGCAAATTCGTGCAGACCGACTTCGTTAGTTTCGGTGGTAAACCAGGCGAGGTCAAGGCGCTTCGGCCGGTCCGCTACAGGGCCGACACTGTCTTCCCAGTGAAAACCGGAGACAAAATTTCCGCCCGGATAACGGACAATCGGCACCCCAAGCTTTTTCACGGCCTCGATGACATCGGTGCGGAAGCCAAGATCGTCTGCCAGAGGATGGCCCGGTTCGTAGATGCCTCCATAGACCGCACGGCCGAGATGCTCGATAAAGGAGCCGAAAAGCCGGTCATCCACTCTGCTGATCTGATAATCCTTATCTAAAATTATTTTTGCTTGTTTCATCCAATCATCCTTTCACGCTGCCGGAGGTAAGGCCGGCAATAAATGTCTTCTGAGCGAAGAGATAGATGATAATAATCGGGACAACCGCCATTACGGCACCCGGCATCAGCACATCAAAAGCGTTACCATATGGAGTAATAGTGGTCCCCATACCAATGGGAATGGTAAACTTTTCGTTGGAGCTGAGCACGATGAGAGGCCAGAGAAGGTTGTTCCAGCTGTTCATGCAGGAAAGAATCGTCATGGCACCGTAGGCAGGGATCATATTCGGAACCATGATTCTGAAGAACACACCGTAATCCGTACATCCGTCAATCCTTGCAGCTTCCAGTAGTTCCCGCGGCAAGCCCAGCACATACTGCCGGAAGAAAAAGATCATAAACGGCGGAACAAGATAGGGCAGGATGACTCCGAAGTAGGTGTCGGTCAGGTGAGCCTTGATGAGCATGCGATACAGTGGGAGGAGAAGGATTTCGAACGGGACCATCATCAGAATCAGTACAAGTGTGAAGACGGCGTTCCGACCGCGGAAGCGGTACATGGCAAGCCCGTAACCGACCATCGAGGCCAGCACAAGGCCGACGACCGTCTGCAGAACCATGATGATGACGCTGGATTTATACCAGTCCCAATAAATACCGTCGCGGTAAGTGTTGAGCGCTTCATAGTTTTTGAAAGATGAAATGCCAGGGTCAAAGGTGAGGCTCAGACCGTTACGCAGCATTTCAGTGCCAGGCTTCAGGGAGCTGAGGAACATGAAGTAAAATGGCACCATCAGGAGAGCCGCCGTGATGAACATCAGTGTTGTAGATAATACCGACTGGACTCTCTTCCTCTTTCCGTCAATACGATTGGAATGCTTCATGTCAGTCCTCCTTTTTGAAAAAGCCCATGGCAATCAGCTGAATCAGGTTTACCGCCAGGACAAGACCAAGCAGCACCAGCCCGACCGCGGAAGCCATACCCATGTTATTCTTGTAGAAGCCCATCATGTACATATAGCCGACGATAGTTCGGCCAACGCCGCCCGGATTGTTCTGCGCCCAGAGTGCAACCGACTCGGTGAACATGGCAAAGCCGCCGAGCACCGTGATGGTTATGACGTAAATCAGGACAGGCTTGATGCCCGGGAGGGAAATGTGGAAGAACTTCTGCAAGGAATTGGCTCCGTCGATCTCCGCGGCCTCGTACAACTCCTGCGGAATCGCCTGCAGGCCGGAGATGTAGTAGATGATGTTGACACCCATCCACCGCCAGAGCGTCAGCAGGATCAGGACAAAGTTACCTGTGTCTGAGAACATCAGCCAGTCCTTCGCAGGCTGGCCGAACAGGGCAAGGAGCCTGTTGGCAGGGGCGGTTTCCAGCGTGCCGAAAGCCAGACGGAAAACACTACCGACAACGATCGTCGACGTGAGAGCAGGGATGAAGAACAGGGACTTGAAGAAGGCAGGGAACTTCACACTGCCGGAATTCAGAATGACCGCAAAGATGAGCGGAACAATGGTGAGAACCACCACATCCCAGAAAGCATAACGGAAGGTTGTGCCCAGAGCCTGTTTGAAGTTTCTGTTCGTTCCGGTGCGCGCGCAAGTATGCCGGGTATGATGGATACGATTCTTAACCTTGGTATTAACGATGAAGTTGTAGAAAAGATTGCGGAAGCAAGTAATAATCCTCGTTTTGCGTATGACTCTTACAGACGTTTCGTACAGATGTTCTCTGACGTAGTCATGGGATTATCCAAGAAGAGATTCGAAGTCATCATCGATGAAATGAAGGATGCCAAGGGCATTAAGAACGACATCGATCTTGACGCTGATGACATGAAGGCTCTGACCGCAAAATTCAAGGAATTCTACAAAACTGAAAAGGGTGAAGATTTCCCTCAGGATCCGAAAGTACAGCTGGAAAGAGCAATTGAAGCCGTATTCCGTTCCTGGAACTACGAACGTGCAATCTTCTACCGCAAGATGAATGATATCCCGAGTGACTGG
>JAGCAN010000294.1 GCA_017652685.1 Oscillospiraceae bacterium | reverse complement strand
TATCGCTTTCTCAGACGATGGGAAAGGTGTGCAATCGGAGGATATGATGCGCGAGGCTATGAAACGGGCAAAGGCACTCGGAAAGATGATTGTTGCACACTGTGAGGACAACAGTGTTCTCTCTGGAGGTTATATCCACAACGGGCACTATGCGGCGTTGCATCATCATCCAGGGATCTGCTCTGAAAGCGAATGGCGGCAAGTCGAGCGTGATTTACGCCTTGCCGCGGAGACCGGATGTGCCTATCATGTGTGTCATGTCTCAACCAAGGAGAGCGTTGCGCTGATCCGCGAGGCAAAACGCGCGGGAGTGGATGTAAGCTGTGAAACTGCACCGCATTACCTGCTTCTGGATGAAAATGACCTGCAGGAGGATGGACGGTTCAAAATGAATCCTCCGCTGCGCGGTGCGGAAGACCGTGAAGCGCTGATCGAGGGCTTGCTGGACGGTACGATCGATATGATTGCCACCGACCATGCCCCGCACAGCAGAGAGGAAAAGAACCGCGGCCTGGAGAAGAGTGCTTTCGGTATTGTTGGCATTGAGACTGCCTTTCCCCTGCTCTATACAGGGCTTGTCAAGAAGGGTATCCTGAGTCTCGAAACTCTGGTGGAGCTGTTGTGTGAAAAACCGCGAAAACGTTTCAGCATTCCGCTCGGGAATGATTTCTCTATCTGGGATCTCAACCGGCAATATCTTATTAATCCTGAGGAATTTCTTTCCCTTGGCCGGGCAACGCCCTTTGCAGGTTATCCAGTCTGCGGGCGCTGTTTACTGACGGTCTGTCATGGGAAAGCAGTCTACTGTGAGGAGAATAAATATGGCAAAACGAACGGACATTAAAAAAGTACTTATCATCGGCTCGGGACCGATTGTGATCGGCCAGGCAGCGGAGTTTGACTATGCGGGCACGCAGGCCTGCCTGGCGCTCAAAGAGGAGGGCTACGAGGTTGTGCTGGCGAACTCCAACCCTGCCACCATCATGACGGATACCTCCATAGCTGATAAGGTCTATATGGAACCGCTGACGCTCAATTACGTGGCCAAGATTCTGCGCTATGAACGACCGGATGCCATCGTCCCCGGTATTGGCGGGCAGACAGGACTGAACCTTGCAATGCAGCTTGAGCGGAAAGGTATCCTGCGCGAATGCGGTGTTGAACTTCTCGGCACCAGCAGCAAAAGCATTGAGCGAGCCGAAGACCGTGAGCTTTTTAAGGAAATGTGCCAGTCTATCGGCGAGCCGGTCATTCCCTCTGAGATCACCTATGACCTGGAGCATGCAAAGCGGGCTGCCGAGGAGATCGGCTATCCTGTTGTGCTGCGTCCGGCTTTCACTCTCGGCGGAACGGGAGGCGGATTTGCGAACAATGAGAAGGAACTTGTGGAGATCGGCACCAATGCTTTCCGGCTTTCTCCCGTTCATCAGGTACTGATTGAAAAGAGCGTCAGGGGTTACAAGGAGATCGAGTTTGAGGTAATGCGTGACTCCAACGACCGGGCCATTACGATCTGCGGGATGGAGAATGTGGATCCTGTCGGTGTGCATACCGGTGACTCGATCGTCGTGGCGCCGATTCTCTCCCTGAATGAACATGATCTCAAAATGCTCAACGACAGTGCGATCAGGATCATCCGCGAGCTTAAAATCGAAGGAGGCTGCAATGTGCAGTTTGCGCTGAATCCTGAGAGCAGCGAGTATTTCCTTATCGAGGTCAATCCGCGTGTCTCCCGCTCATCGGCATTGGCCTCCAAAGCGAGCGGTTATCCTATCGCGCGTGTGACGGCCAAGATCGCCATGGGTATGGCATTGGAAGAGATCCCTGTCGCAGGAGGCACGGCGGCAATGGAGCCGAGACTTGACTACTTTGTTGCCAAGTTTCCACGTTTCCCATTTGACAAGTTTCCAGATGCACCGAACACTCTCGGCACGCAGATGAAAGCTACTGGTGAAGTTATGGGTATCGGATCGACCCTGGAGGAATGCTTCCTGAAATCTGTCCGCTCGCTTGAAACAGGGGTCTGCCATCTCTACAGCCGTAAGTTTGCCGATTTGACAAATGAGGCTCTTCTGGAGTATATCACGAGTTTTCGTGATGATAATATTTACGCCATCACAGAACTGCTGCGCCGCGGCATTGAAGTGAAACAGCTTCATGAGATCACGATGATTACACCGCTCTTTCTGGAAGCACTGAAGCGCATCGTGAAGATGGAAGGTACGCTGAAAGCGCATGTGAACGAAGTTTCGACGCTGAAGGCAGCAAAGCAGATGGGTTTTTCGGACAAGTATATTGCTGCACTGTGGAATCTCAGCGAGTCTGAAATCTACGAAAAGAGGAAGAAACACGGTATCGTCCCCGTTTTCCGCATGGTTGATACGCTGCATACCGGCAAGTACATCGCGTATCTCTATTCCTCCTATACCGGTAAAAACGAGTCGAGACTCAGAGACAAGAAAAAGGTTATCGTGCTCGGTGCAGGACCGATCCGCATCGGACAGGGCGTGGAGTTTGATTATTCCACGGTTCACGCTGTGCAGACCATCAAACGAAACGGATATGAGGCCATTATCATCAATAACAATCCGGAAACCGTGTCTACCGACTACACTACCGGTGACAAGCTTTATTTTGAACCGCTGACACCGGAGGATGTGATGGCTATCGTCGACTTTGAGAAGCCCGAGGGCGTTATCGCATCCCTGGGCGGGCAGACAGCTATCAATCTGGCCAAGCCGCTGATGGATCGCGGCGTAAAGCTTATCGGGACCGACTGTGCCGCCATTGAGCGAGCTGAAAACCGTGACAGCTTTGAAAAAGTGCTCCTTGAGCTTGACATCCCTCAACCTCCCGGAGTCGCCGTCACAAGTATTGAAGATGGTGTAAAGGCTGCTTCCGAGATCGGGTACCCCGTACTTGTACGGCCAAGCTTTGTTCTTGGCGGGCGGGCGATGGAGATCGTTGCCAACGAGGAGATGCTGCGGCATTATCTGAAGACTGCGGTGGAGATTGACACAGACAAACCCGTGCTGGTCGACAAATATATTCTCGGCAAGGAAGTAGAGGTCGACGCTATCTGCGACGGACGGGACGTTTTTGTGCCCGGTATTATGGAGCTTGTGGAACGCACAGGCGTCCATTCAGGAGACTCCATCAGTGTATACCCGACAGTATCTATCTCCAACCGGGTCAAGGGCATCATTTTACAGTATGCCAAAAAGCTGGGGCTTGGCATCGGGATTATCGGACTTTACAATATTCAGTTTATTGTGGACAGGGAAGAACGCGTTTACATCATCGAAGTCAATCCCCGCTCTTCCCGTACGGTTCCTTTCCTCTCCAAGGCTACGGGCTGGTCGCTGGCGGACATCGCAACAGAGGTCATCCTCGGCAAGAGCCTCAAGGAACAGGGAATCTTCGACCTGTACCCGGAAGAAAAAAAGCGCCACTATGTCAAGGTTCCGGTCTTTTCCTGGAACAAGATCAAAGGGCTCGATGCCTATCTGAGCCCCGAAATGAAATCCACAGGTGAGGCCATCGGCTATGACGACAAGATGCCTCGTGCTATGTACAAAGCACTGCAGGCTTCCGGGATGAAGCTGCAAAACTACGGAACGGTTTTTGTGACCCTTGCGGACGAAGACAAAGAAGAGGCACTGCCGCTCGTGCGCCGCTTCTATGACATGGGATTCAACATTGAAGCGACAGCAGGGACTGCAGCTTTCCTTAAAAAGCATGGCATCCGCACCCGGGTACGCCGCAAAATCAGTGAGGGCAGTGAAGAGATCCTTGAATCCATCCGTGCCGGCTATGTCTCATATATTATCAATACGCGCGCGCTCCAGCGCGGCAGACACTTTGAGGATGGCGTAGTCATCCGCCGCTGTGCAGCGGAAAATAATGTAACAATTTTCACCTCGCTGGATACTGTAAGCGTTCTGCTGGACGTGCTGGAAGAAACCACCATCACGGTTTCCACGATTGACTCCTGACCTATGAAACAGGCTTTTTTTGAAATCATTGAAAACTTCGCGCTGACCGGCAAGGTCATGCGGATGCGACTTGCCGGCGATACGTCCGGTATAGAACAGCCGGGGCAGTTTGTGGATATCCGGCTGGAGAACCTCTTTCTCCGTCGGCCGCTCTCCGTCTGCGATTGGGACGATGAGAGCTTCACCGTTCTTTATGAGCGCGTGGGCAGGGGCACTGAATGTATGGCTGCGCTCCCGGCCGGTGAAAGGCTTGACGTGATGACTGGGCTCGGAAACGGATACGATCTCAGCCTGGCCGGGGAGACGCCGCTGTTGATCGGAGGGGGGACGGGGCTTTCCCCGCTCTACGGTTTGGCTAAGGCGCTGGTGAAGCGCAATGTTCGTCCTGCGGTGATCCTCGGCTTCAGTACGGCAGAGGAAGTGTTCTATACCAGAGAATTCGAAGCGATTGGGATAAAACCGATTATCACCACCGAGGATGGAAGTTTTGGCATCCAGGGATTTGTCACGGAAGCCATGGACTTCCCGTATACTTTTTTCTATGCATGCGGGACAGAGGCAATGCTGCGCGCGATCTGCGAGCAGAGCAGATGCCCCGGGCAGATCAGCCTTGGCAAGCGTATGGGCTGTGGCTTCGGAGCCTGCATGGGCTGCACGGTACTAACGAAAAACGGACCAAAGCGGATTTGTAAGGACGGGCCGGTTCTGAACAGTGAGGAGGTCCTATGGGAAGATTAAGTGTCAGCCTTTGCGGTATTGAACTGGAGAATCCTGTCATCCCCGCCTCCGGTACGTTCGGCTACGGCTATGAATTTGCCGATTTCTATGACATCAACTGCCTGGGCACCTTTTCGTTCAAGGGTACAACGCTGGCCGAGCGTATCGGCAATCCTCTGCCCCGTATTGCGGAGACAGAAGCCGGAATGCTCAACGCTGTGGGACTCCAGAATCCAGGCGTGGAGAAGGTAATTGCAGAAGAATTGCCCAAACTGGCCAGGTGTTTTCATAAGCCTGTTATTGCCAATGTCAGCGGCTTTTCTGTAGCGGAGTATACAGAGGTCTGCCGCAGGCTCGGTGAACAGGAGCAGGTAGGCTGGCTGGAAGTAAATATCAGCTGCCCGAATGTGCATGGCGGCGGGATGAGCTTCGGCACCGACCCACACGCCGCTGCAACGGTTACAAGGGCGGTTAAAGCAGTGACAAAGAAACCCGTAATCATGAAACTTACCCCGAACGTCACGGAAATTGTTTCGATTGCCCGTGCCTGTGAAGAAGCCGGAGCAGACGCCGTGAGCCTCATCAACACAATAAAAGGAATGCGTATCGATCTGAAAACAAGACAGCCCGTTCTCGCAAACATCACCGGAGGACTCTCCGGGCCGGCAATCTTCCCGGTAGCACTTGGTATGGTCTGGCAGGTATCGCAGGCGGTGAAAATCCCGGTGATCGGCATAGGCGGTGTGGCGAGTGCTGAGGACGTGATTGAGATGATGCTTGCCGGAGCAGCAGCAGTGGAAATCGGGGCAGCTAATCTGGTCAATCCATTTGCCTGCCGCAACATCATTGAAAACCTGCCTGCCGTGATGGACAGGCTGCAGATAAACACTTTGAGAGATATTACAGGAGGAGCCCATGGCTAAAGATGTTATTGTTGCGTGCGATTTTTCGGGTGCGGAGGACTGTTTCCGCTTCCTTGACCGCTTTTCAGAGGAAAAGCCATTCGTCAAGATCGGGATGGAGTTGTATTATGCTGAGGGACCGGCAATTGTACGCGAGATCAAACGGCGCGGGCACAAAATCTTTCTCGACCTGAAGCTGCACGATATCCCAAATACCGTCAGAAAGGCTATGGCCGTGCTGTCCGGCCTTGACGCGGACATCGTGAATCTGCACGCAGCAGGCGGCTCAAACATGATGAAGGCAGCAATCGAAGGACTGACACGCCCTGACGGCAGCCACCCTTTGCTGATCGCCGTTACGCAGCTCACGAGCACTGATCAGCATCTTATGGAATCGGAACTGCTGATTGAAAAGCGGCTTGAGGATGTGGTAATAGCGTATGCGCAGAATGCCGCAGCTTCAGGGCTTGACGGTGTGGTCTGCTCCCCGCTGGAAGCCGGCCGTGTGCATATGGCATGCGGAGAGAGTTTCCTCACCGTTACACCGGGCGTACGTTTTGCAGAAGGTGATGCCGGGGATCAAAAACGTGTCACTACACCGCGAAAAGCGCGGGAGCTTGGTGCGGACTATATTGTGGTAGGGCGCCCGATTACACAGGCGGATGACCCTGTAGCAGCTTACAGAAAATGTGTAAAGGAGTTTTTGGGATGAAGGAACAAATTGCCAGAGATCTGCTGTCAATCGGTGCAGTCTTCTTTCGGCCGGATGAACCCTTCCTCTGGGCGAGCGGAATCAAGAGCCCGATCTACTGTGACAACCGACTGACCCTCACAGCCCCGGAAGTAAGAAATGATGTGGAAAACGGTCTTGCTGCGCTGATCCGCGACTATTATCCGAATGTCGAAGCCCTGATGGGCACTTCAACAGCCGGAATCGCACATGCAGCCATCACAGGCCACCTGCTTCAGCTGCCAATGGGCTATGTACGTTCCGGCAACAAGGACCATGGGCGGAAAAACCGCATCGAGGGGAAGCTGGAACCGGGTGAGAAGGTTGTAGTGGTTGAGGACCTGATTTCTACCGGAGGAAGCGTACTTGACGTTGTAAATACGTTGCGCGAAGCGGGTGCCGAAGTGCTCGGTATCGTAAGCATTTTCACTTACGGCATGAAAAACGGGCTTGAGCATCTGGCTGCAGCAGATGTTGAGAACCATTCTCTCACGGATTTCGACTGCATTGTCCGCGTCGCTGCTGACGAGGGATATATCCGACCGACAGATGTTGAGCGGCTGCTGCGCTTCCGTGACAATCCCTCAGATGAGAGCTGGATCGGAGAGAAGACGTGAAGCGAAGTCTTATTGCCATTCAGGACTTTTCGGTGGAAGAACTGCAGGAACTCATGGATACTGCGAATGATATTATCGCAAATCCTGCCAAATACAGTGAACTCTGCCGCGGCAAGAAAATTGCAACACTGTTTTTTGAACCATCAACCCGAACACGGCTCAGTTTTGAAGCTGCAATGCTTGAGCTCGGTGGTGCTGTAATCGGCTTTTCCGAGGCGCAAAGCTCTTCTGCTGCCAAGGGAGAGAGCGTAGCGGATACAGCCAAGGTCATTTCCTGCTATGCGGATATCATCGCGATGCGTCACCCCAAGGAAGGGGCTCCGCTGGTTGCTGCGATGAATGCCTCCATCCCTGTAATCAACGCAGGAGACGGTGGGCACAATCACCCTACACAGACTCTCGCTGATCTTCTGACGATCTACCGTGAAAAGGGGCATCTCGGTAATCTCACAGTCGGCATCTGCGGCGACCTGAAATTCGGCCGTACGGTTCATTCCCTGATTGCTGCACTCAGCCGCTATGAGGGTGTCAGATTTGTCCTGATTTCCCCTGAAGAGCTTAAGCTTCCGAGTTATGTGAAAAAAGAGATCCTCAAAGCCAAGGGGATTCCTTATGTACAAACCACCGATCTTGAGGCGGTTATGCCGGAACTGGACATTCTCTACATGACCCGTGTGCAACGGGAGCGCTTCTTTAACGAGGAGGATTACCTTCGCCTCAAGGACAGTTACATTCTTACACCGGACCGCCTTTACAACGCAAAAACGGATCTCTGCATTATGCATCCGCTGCCACGCGTCAACGAGATCAGCGTTGCCATAGATGACGATCCCCGTGCCTGTTACTTCAAGCAGGTTCTTTACGGGAAATATATGCGCATGGCTTTGATTCTGAAACTGTTGAAGGAGGCCGGAACGCTGTGAATATTGACTCTATCCAGAACGGCATTGTCATCGATCACATCACTGCCGGGCAGGGGATGCGACTTTATGAGTTGCTGGGACTTGAGAAACTGGACTGTTCGGTTGCCATCATCAAAAATGCGCACAGTGAAAAGCTCGGCAAAAAGGATATTATCAAGATCGATGCCGATATTCCTGTGAATCTCGATGTGATCGGCTACGTTGATCCCGGTGTCAGTGTGAATACCATCCGAAACGGTATGCTCGTGGAAAAACGGAAAATCGATATGCCTGAAACGCTCACCAATGTCATCTTTTGCAAGAACCCCCGGTGCATCTGTTCTACAGAACAGGAGCTCAGACATATTTTCAAACTAACCGACAAAAACAACAAGGTCTATCGCTGCTTTTACTGCGAGACCAAAGCCAACTGAAACAGAAAAGGAGAAAGAATATGGCGAGAATTATAAACGAACCGTGCCATACGTTTAATGAGTATCTGCTGATCCCCGGCTATACCCCTATCACCTGCCGTTCCGACAAGGTTTCACTCCGGACCCCGCTTGTAAAGTTCCGGAAAGGTGAAGAGGAATGCCCTATCAGCATGAACATCCCAATGGTCTCGGCCATCATGCAATCCGTCTCCGGCGATCGTATGGCTGTTGCGCTGGCTACCGAGGGCGGTATTTCCTTCATCTACGGCTCACAGAGTGTGGAGGACGAAGCTGCGATGGTGCGCCGCGCCAAGAGTTATAAAGCAGGCTTTGTTCAGAGCGACTCAAACCTTCACCCGGACAATACGCTGCGTGATGTACTCGCACTCAAGGAGAAGACCGGGCATTCCACTGTAGCCGTTACGGAGGACGGGACCGCTGATGGAAAGCTTGTCGGAGTCGTCACCAGCCGTGATTACCGTGTGAGCCGTATGGATCTTGACACACCGGTTTCCGCGTTCATGACACCATTTGAAAAGCTTGTCTGGGCGCGCGAGGGTACGACGCTCAAAGAAGCCAATGACATCATATGGGAGCATAAGCTTAACTCGCTCCCCATCCTTTCAGAGGACGGGCGCCTGAGCTGCTTTGTCTTCCGAAAGGACTATGAGAGCCATAAGCAGAACCCCAATGAGCTGCTGGATGCTCACAAACGCTATGTTGTCGGCGCAGGCATCAACACCCGCGACTATGAAGAGCGTGTCCCCGCGCTGCTTGAAGCCGGGGCTGATGTGCTGTGTATTGACTCTTCCGAGGGACATAACGACTGGCAGCGTTTCACGCTTGGCTGGATTCGCGAGCACTATGGTGACACGGTTAAGGTTGGTGCGGGCAACGTTGTGGATGCGGCAGGCTTCCGTTTCCTTGCCGAATGCGGAGCAGATTTTGTGAAGGTAGGCATCGGAGGAGGGTCCATCTGTATTACACGTGAGACAAAGGGTATCGGCCGTGGCCAGGCAACAGCTGTCATTGAGGTCTGCGCAGAACGTGATAAGTATTTTGAAGAGACAGGCATCTATATCCCCGTGTGCTCAGATGGCGGTATCGTCTATGACCACCATATTACACTTGCGCTCGCCATGGGTGCGGACTTCGTGATGCTCGGACGCTATTTCGCCCGCTTTGATGAGAGCCCTACCAACAAGGTAAATATCGGCGGTACCTATTACAAGGAATACTGGGGCGAAGGTTCTGCCCGTGCGCGCAACTGGCAGCGTTACGATATGGGCGGTGACAAGAAACTCAGTTTTGAGGAGGGTGTGGATTCCTATGTTCCCTACGCTGGTTCACTGAAATACAATGTCGCCCTTACGCTCAGCAAAGTGCGACATGCGATGTGCAACTGCGGTGCGATGAGCATCCCGGAATTACAGGAAAAGGCTGTACTTACGCTTGTTTCCTCCACATCCATCATCGAGGGCGGCGCACACGACGTCATTCAGAAAGACACCTCACCTGCCATCAAATAAAAGGAGCACGGCATGAAGAAAATCGGTATAGTTATGGGAAGTGACAGTGATCTGCCTGTCATCGAAAAAGCAGTCGGTATCCTGCGCGAAATGAATATTCCTTTTGAAGTGCATATTTATTCTGCTCACCGGACGCCTGTGGAGGCGCGGGATTTTGCTCTGCACGCACGTGAAAACGGATTCGGTGTGATTATCGCAGCTGCGGGCATGGCAGCACACCTTGCGGGTGCCATTGCCGCAAACACCACTTTGCCGGTCATCGGCATTCCCTGCAAAGGGCCTGCACTGGATGGAATGGATGCGCTTTTGTCCACGGTACAGATGCCGTCCGGTATCCCGGTAGCCACCGTCGGCGTGAATAACGGGGCGAATGCCGCTCTGCTTGCTGCCGAAATTCTTGCTGTGGAAGATGCTGGCCTTGCTGCTTTTCTGCAGCAGAAACGCCAGCGCGACAGTGATGCTGTTCTCAAAAAGGACGCAGGCATCGCTGAAAGATTATAAGAATCCCTATTTTATATAAAGGAGAAAAGCTCATGGAAAGAAAGCTCGTTTACACCGGAAAGACCAAAAATGTTTATGCCCTCGATAACGGAAACTATCTGCTTAAATTCAAGGATGACTGTACCGGCAAGGATGGGGTGTTTGATCCCGGTGAAAACTCCGTCGGCCTTACTATCGAAGGCGTGGGCGATGTAAACCTGCGCATGTCGGTCTACTTTTTCGAGAAGATCAACGCTGCGGGCATCCGCACACATTTCGTCAATGCAGACCTGAAAGAGACAACGATGGAAGTACTGCCTGCCAAGGTCTTCGGCCACGGGCTCGAGGTGATCTGCCGTTATAAAGCGGTCGGTTCTTTCCTGCGTCGTTACGGTGAGTATGTCGAGGAAGGCGCCGATCTGCCCGCTTATGTGGAGATGACCTTTAAAAACGACGAGAAAGGCGATCCCCTTGTCACGAAAGACGGCCTTGTGGTGCTTGGCGTCATGACGGAAGAACAGTATGACGAAATTAAGGATATGACCCAGAAAATTACCCGGATTGTTGCTGACGAGTTGGCGGCACGCGGGCTTGTACTCTACGACATCAAATTTGAGTACGGCTATGATTCAGAAGGCAAGGTTATGCTTATAGACGAGATCGCTTCGGGCAATATGCGCGTTTACAAGGACGGCAGCTACGTCGATCCGATGACTCTGTCCGGGCTGTTCTTCGCATAATGGGTGGTTTTTTCGGCGCGGTTTCACACCGCGATATTGTACTGGATGTGTTTTTCGGCACAGATTACCACAGCCATCTCGGAACCAGAAGTGCAGGGATTGCTGTGCTGAACAAGGACGGCAGCTGCACCCGGGAAATTCATTCCATCGCCAATACACCCTTTCGCACCCGCTTTGAGAAAGATCTTCCGGATTTTGCCGGGAACATCGGTATCGGATGCATCAGCGATACGGATCCACAACCTCTTCTGGTTCGTTCCCATCTCGGGTTTTACGCGATCATTACTGTGGGGCAGATCAACAATGCAGAAGCTCTCGTAAATACCTGTTTTTCCGATCACGGTCACCAGTTCATGGCTATGGGATCAGGGCGTGTTAACACTACAGAGCTCGTTGCTGCACTGATTAACAAGTGCGAAAGCCTGACGGAAGGAATCCGCCATGCACAGGATGTCATTGATGGGTCACTCTCTGTGCTGCTCATGTGTGCCGATGGCTCGCTCATAGCCGGACGCGACCGTTTTGGCCGTCTGCCGGTGCTGCTCGGAAAAGATGCAGACGGATGCTGTGTGTCTTTTGAGTCCTTTGCGTACACGAAGCTCAATTATCAGACCGTTTATGAACTGGGGCCGGCGGAAATTCTGCGCATTACTGCAGACGGTTGGGAAGTGCTTTCCCCGGCCGAGAAGGAAATGAAAATCTGCGCTTTTCTCTGGACTTACTACGGATATCCGAACTCAAACTACGAAGGTGTGAACGTAGAGATTATGCGTATGAGAAACGGGGAGATCATGGCACGCGACGAAGTGGCGCGCGGCAGTCTGCCGAAGGTGGACTATGTGGCCGGCGTACCGGATTCAGGCGTGCCCCACGCCATCGGCTATGCCAATCGCAGTGGAAAACCGTTTGCCCGCCCCTTTGTCAAGTATACGCCGACCTGGCCTCGCTCGTTTATGCCTGTACAGCAGTCCACTCGCGACCAGGTAGCCAAGATGAAGCAGATTCCCGTTCCAGAGCTGATAGAAGGCAAAAAGCTCCTGTTTGTAGACGATTCTATCGTCCGCGGTACACAGCTGCAGAGCACAGTCGAATTTCTCTATGAGTCCGGTGCGGCAGAGGTTCATATGCGTTCTGCCTGCCCCCCCATCATGTATGCCTGCAAATACCTCAATTTTTCCCGCAACAACTCCGATATGGATCTGCTTGCGCGCAGGATTATCCGAGAACTGGAGGGAGATGAGGGAGAGGCACATCTCGATGAGTATGCCGACTCCACCACCGAACGCGGTCAGTGCCTGCTGCATACTATCTGCGAGAAACTAGGCTTTGATTCTCTCGGCTACCAGTCACTCGACAGTCTCCTGGAGGCAATCGGCATCGATCGGGACAAGATCTGCACCTACTGCTGGAACGGAAAGGAATAGACTATGGATCATTCACATTCCGCATCATATGCTGCGGCAGGTGTCAACATTGAAGCCGGTTACGAGGGTGTGCGCCTGATGAAACAGCATGTTGAACGCACTTTCATCCCCGGTGTAGTGTCTGAAATCGGCGGCTTCGGAGGATTGTTTGCACCCGCACTGGAAGGACTGCGTGAGCCGGTGCTTGTTTCCGGAACAGACGGCGTCGGTACAAAGCAGCGCATTGCCCAGCTTGTGGGAAAGCATGACACAGTCGGGATTGACTGCGTTGCCATGTGCGTCAACGATATTGTCTGCTGCGGTGCAAAACCGCTTTTCTTTCTGGATTATATCGCTATCGGAAAAAATGACCCGGAAAAGGTTGCCGGGCTTGTCTCAGGCGTGGCTGAAGGCTGTGTGCAGGCCGGGTGCGCTCTCATTGGCGGTGAGACTGCCGAACATCCCGGAACTATGCAACCGGACGACTACGATCTGGCGGGCTTCTCCGTCGGCATTGTGGATAAAACTAAAATTCTCAACAAAGCAAGTGTCTGCCCAGGTGACGTACTGCTTGCACTCCCATCAAGCGGTATCCATTCCAACGGGTTTTCCCTTGTAAGGAAAGTTTTCGATGTGGAAAACACCGATCTCGGACGTGAAATTCCAGAGCTTGGAATGAGCCTGGGCGAGGCATTGCTGACTCCGACCTGTATTTATGTAAAACCGGTCCTTGCCGTTCTCGAAGCGGCCGAGGTACACGGGATCAGCCATATCACCGGCGGCGGTTTCTACGAAAATATTCCCCGGTCCATCCCGGATGGGCTTTGCGCTGCTGTCGAAAAGGCTGCGCTTCGCACGCCTGTTATCTTCAGCATGATTCAGAATGCAGAAAATATTCCGGAGCGGGATATGTTCAACACTTTCAATATGGGGGTGGGCATGAGCCTTATCGTCTCCCGCGAGAGTGCTGATTGTGCGCTGAAAACGCTGGCGAGCCATGGTATCGATGCCTATCCGATCGGGGAGATCCGAAAAGGAGAAGAGAAACTGTGTCTTTTGTAAAAATACCACTGCTCGACGGAGTACTTGCAGGACTGATGGTCTCCATCGGGGGGGCAGAGCTTCTCTCCTGCGAAAATCGAATAGCAGGCGCAGTGCTGTTTTCTGTAGCGCTGCTGGCAATCTGTTATTTCGGGTTCAACCTGTACACCGGAAAAGTCGGATTCCTGCTGCGGAGCCACTCGAAGGCTGAGCTCTCGTCCACCTTTCTCGGACTGCTCGGCAACCTGCTGGGGACCCTTATCGCAGGGTTACTGATTGCCGCAGCGCTCCCCGCTCTGCGCGAGGCAGCACTTACCGCCTGCGAAAAACGCCTTGCACAGCTTCCACTCCAGACGCTGCTGCGCGGCTTCTTTTGCGGTGTGCTGATGTATACCGCTGTGTGGATTTACCGGGAAAAAAAGAGCATTTCCGGGATCGTCTTCTGCATCCCGGTCTTTATCCTCTCTGGCTTTGAACACTCTATAGCCGATATGTTCTATTTCTCAGCAGCCGGACTGTATTCTGTAAGGAGCTTCGTCTTTATCCTCCTTGTAGTGCTGGGCAACAGCCTTGGAGGGCTTTGCATCCCGGCAGTACAGGCATTGAAAGGAGAACAGAACATATGAACAGGATAAAAATCGCCGTACTGGTCTCCGGTGGCGGAACTAACCTGCAGGCACTGATCGATGCACAGAAAAACGGTAAACTGCACAGCGGCGAACTCGCCCTGATTGTGTCGAACAAGCCCGATGCCTATGCCCTTGAGCGCGCAAAGCGTGCCGGACTCGAAGCACTGGCGATTTCCCGTGCAGACTGCGGCGGACAGGAGGGCTTCGAGACATCCCTGATGGAGGCGCTTGATTCCCGCAGAATCGGGCTCATCGTACTTGCGGGCTTCATGAGTATTCTCTCTGCCCGCTTTACAAAGCATTATGAGAACCGAATCATCAACATTCACCCCTCACTGATTCCTTCCTTTTGCGGGAAAGGTTTTTATGGCCTGCGGGTACATGAGGCGGCGCTCGCTTACGGCGTCAAGGTAACCGGTGCGACCGTCCACTATGTCAATGAGATCCCAGACGGCGGGAAGATTATCCTTCAGAAGGCTGTCTATGTACAACCCGGCGATACGCCGGAGATACTGCAGAGGCGCGTCATGGAGCAGGCGGAATGGCTTATCCTCCCTGAAGCAGCCGAGCTGGTATCCGCCAAATTACTGAATGACAAGGAGAGCAAGACATGACTGATTTTCTGGCTTATCTGAAAAACACATCCTATCCCGGCAGGGGCATTGCTGTCGGAAAAAACAGGGTTTACTACTTCATCATGGGACGCAGCGAAAACAGCCGCAACCGCATTTTTACCCTGACGGACGACGGGATCCGCACAGAAGCCTTTGATCCTGCAAAAGTCACCGATCCCAGCCTGATTATTTACCACCCTGTACGATCCATGGGGACAAGCCTTATTGTAACAAACGGCAACCAGACCGACACTATCCGCGATATGGGAGACTTTCGTGCTGCGCTCGCGACACGAGAGTACGAACCCGACGAACCGAACTGGACGCCACGTATCTCCGCCATTCTGAACGGGGATGGAAGCTTCTCCCTTTCGATCCTGAAACGGGTGGATGGGCGCTGCCTGCGCTGTACTTACGACTATGAGGGCTGCGACGAAGGAAAAGGCTACTTTATCAGTACCTATCAGGGTGACGGCACGCCGCTGCCGAGCTTTACCGGGGAACCGATGCAGATCGATATGCCTGAGCCCGAGCAGGTCTGGGAGGCACTGAATTATGATAATAAGGTCTCGCTCTATTCAAATGTGAACGGCGAAGTAAAACTTTTCAACAAACATCTGGGGGATTGAAACATGAAAGAATTTGAACTCAAATATGGCTGCAACCCGAATCAGAAGCCGGCTCGAATCTATATGAAAGATGGCTCGGAATTACCCGTCACAGTACTCAACGGCCGCCCAGGTTACATCAACTTTCTCGATGCGCTGAACTCCTGGCAGCTCGTCAGGGAACTCCGTGAAGCCACCGGCCTGCCATCCGCCGCTTCGTTTAAGCATGTCTCGCCGGCCGGGGCAGCTGTCGGTCTGCCGCTTACGGAGACAGACAGGCATATCTATTTCGTTGAGAAAGATACCGAACTGTCGCCTATCGCCTGTGCGTATATCCGTGCGCGCGGTGCCGACCGCCTTTGCTCTTACGGCGACTGGGCTGCTCTGAGTGAGATTTGCGATGCTGCAACAGCTGCCTACCTGAAGGATGAGGTCTCTGATGGTGTGATTGCCCCCGGCTATACCGAGGAAGCGCTGGCCATCCTGCGCACCAAGAAGAAGGGAAACTATAACGTTGTTCAGATCGATCCTGCGTATATCCCGGCCGAGCAGGAATGCAAGGATGTATTCGGCGTTACTTTTGAACAGGGTCACAACAACTTTAAAATCGATGAGAGCCTGCTGTCGAATCTTGTCACGGAGAACAAAGAACTGCCTGAACAGGCGAAGATTGACATGATTGTCGCACTCATTACCCTCAAATACACACAATCCAACTCCGTCTGTTATGTCAAGGACGGGCAAGCCATCGGAGTCGGAGCAGGGCAGCAGAGCCGCATTCACTGTACCCGTCTTGCCGGGCAGAAGGCTGATAACTGGTATCTGCGGCAGCACCCGAAGGTGATGGGTCTTCAGTTTGTTGATGGAATCCGCCGTCCCGACCGTGACAATGCTATTGACATTTACACCTCCGACGAGTACGAGGATGTACTGCGGGAGGGAGAATGGCAACGGGTCTTCAAGGTGAAGCCGGAAGTACTAACGGCAGAGGAGAAAAAGGCATGGATTGCTACCCAGAGCGGGGTGACCTGCGGTTCTGATGCATTCTTCCCCTTCGGCGACAATGTGGAACGAGCCAGGAAGTCCGGTGTGCAGTACATTGCCGAACCCGGCGGATCTATTCGGGATGACCATGTAATCGAAACCGCAAACAAATACGGCATAGTCATGGCATTCACCGGCATGCGTCTGTTCCATCACTGATACGGAGGACCGGGAATGAAGCTTCTGGTTATTGGAGGCGGCGGACGTGAGCATGCCATTATCAAAAAACTGAAACAGAACCCGGAGGTCACAGAAATATATGCTCTCCCCGGCAACGGCGGTATTGCTGCGGATGCAGAGTGCATCGATATCAGCGCAAAGGATATTCCGGCTATTCAGGCCTTTGCCGTGGAGATGAAAATCGACTATGCTGTCGTGACACCGGATGATCCGCTGGTGCTCGGCTGCGTAGACGCACTGGAAGCGACAGGAATCCCCTGTTTCGGCCCGCGCGCAGATGCCGCGATTATTGAAGGCAGCAAGGTCTTTTCCAAGAATCTCATGAAAAAATACAAGATTCCGACTGCGCGATTTGAGACCTTCAGCAAAATGGAGGATGCGCTTCAGTATGCGGAAAATGCTCCCCTGCCTACAGTGATTAAAGCGGACGGACTGGCGCTCGGTAAAGGCGTGATCATTGCTAAAAGCCGGGAAGAGGTACGGCAGGCTATCATCGATATGATGCAGGGCGGCAAATTCGGCAAAAGCGGTGAACAGGTGGTTATTGAGGAGTACCTTGAGGGGCCGGAGGTCTCAGTACTGGCCTTCACTGACGGAAAGACACTTGTCCCCATGGTTTCTTCCATGGATCACAAGCGAGCACTCGACGGTGATGAAGGGCTCAACACAGGAGGTATGGGGGTTGTTGCACCGAACCCGTATTATACGGAAGAGATTGCCGAACGCTGTATGGAGGAAATATTCCTCCCGACGATTCGGGCAATGAATGCCGAAGGCCGTCGCTTCAAAGGCTGCCTGTATTTTGGCCTGATGATTACGGATGACGGGCCTAAGGTGATCGAATACAACTGCCGCTTTGGAGATCCGGAAGCGCAGGTGGTCCTCCCGCTTCTGAAGAGCGACCTATTGACAGTGATGCGCGCTGTGACGGAAGAGCGCCTCGCCGATGTAGAAGTGAACTTCAGCGACAAATACGCCTGTTGCGTCATTTTAGCCTCCAGGGGATATCCGGAGCACTATGAAAAGGGATTCCCTCTGGAGATCCCCGAAACCGTGCAGGATAAGGTCTATATAGCGGGAGCGGCTGTCAGGGACGGCCGGCTTGTCACAAACGGCGGACGTGTCGTGGGCTGCACGGCTATTGCGGAAACATTGTCAGGGGCAATCCGCGATGCCTATGAAATTGCGGATCAGGTTCGTTTTGAAAACAAATTCTGCCGCCGGGATATCGGCGCGAGAGCTCTGGCGGCAAAAGAGGCTTGAGATGGTTTATCGAATTTATGTTGAAAAAAAGCCGGAGCTGGACAACGAAGCGCGGTCTCTGCTGAATGATGCCCGTTCCCTGCTTGGTATACAGACTCTCGAAACGGTGCGGCTTTTCAACCGTTATGATGTCGAGGGGATCAGCCGTGAACTCTTTGATTACGCAGTACGCACGGTTTTCTCGGAGCCTCAGCTTGATCTTGTATATGATGAACCAGCACTTACCGATGCATCAGTATTCGCTGTGGAATATCTTCCGGGGCAGTTTGACCAACGGGCGGATTCCGCCGCCCAGTGTATCCAGATTCTCTCTCAGGGTGAGCGGCCGCTGGTGCGCTCGGCAAAGGTCTATGCACTTTACGGAGCACTCAAGAGTGAAGAGCTTGCGGAGATCCGGAAATATGTTATCAATCCCGTGGAAGCACGTGAGGCATTGCTGGAAAAGCCGGAAACGCTTTCCCTCCGCTTTGCGGTTCCCACTGACGTTGAAACCCTGAGAGGCTTTACTTCCCTGGGTCACGAAGAGCTCGAAAATTTTGTGCGGCGCTACGGCCTTGCCATGGATGCAGATGACGTAGCATTCTGTCAGGCATATTTCCGCAAAGAGCAGCGCGAGCCAACCATCACGGAGCTGAGGGTTCTTGATACCTACTGGTCGGATCATTGCCGACACACTACATTCAATACGGTCATTGACAGTGTGCGCTTTGAAGATGCACTGCTGCAGAGCACCTATGAGGACTATCTTCGTACCCGAGAAGCACTCGGGCGTACAAAACCCGTTTGTCTTATGGATCTTGCAACGCTTGCAGTCAGACATCTGCGCAAAAGCGGCAGACTTGACAAACTTGATGAAAGTGAAGAAATCAATGCCTGTACCGTAAAGATCACAGTCGAGGCTGATGGGAAAACCGAGCCCTGGCTGCTGCTCTTTAAAAATGAGACACACAACCATCCTACAGAAATTGAGCCATTTGGCGGCGCAGCCACCTGCATTGGCGGAGCAATCCGTGATCCTCTGTCCGGACGCGCTTACGTCTATGGTGCAATGCGCGTTACCGGTGCGGCGGACCCAACTGTACCTGTGAGTGAAGCTATTCCGGGGAAAATTCCACAGCGAAAGCTCGTTACAACCGCTGCTGCGGGTTATTCCTCTTACGGAAATCAGATTGGATTAGCAACCGGGATTGTAGACGAACTCTATCACCCCGGTTATGCAGCGAAGCGGATGGAAATCGGAGCGGTCATTGCAGCTGCTCCGGCGGAAAACGTAAGGCGCGAACGCCCGGAACCCGGAGATGTGGTGATTCTTCTCGGAGGCAGCACAGGACGTGACGGTATCGGCGGCGCGACAGGTTCCTCAAAAGCTCACAACGTCCATTCCGTCGAAACCTGCGGAGCCGAAGTGCAGAAAGGTAATGCTCCCGAGGAACGCAAACTCCAGCGTCTTTTCCGAAACGGTGACGCCTGCCGACTCATCAAACGCTGCAACGACTTCGGCGCGGGCGGTGTATCTGTTGCCATCGGTGAGCTTGCAGAAGGACTGGATATTGATCTCAATCAAGTGCCACGTAAGTATGAAGGGCTCGACGGGACAGAGCTTGCCATCAGCGAATCGCAGGAGCGTATGGCGGTCGTCGTGGAGAAACAGGATGTGGCCGCTTTCCTTGCGCTTGCGGAGAGTGAGAACCTGCAGGCTTGCCCGGTGGCTGTCGTCACGGCAGAGGCACGGCTCAGGATGCAGTGGAATGGCATAACGATTGTGGATCTCAGCCGTGCTTTTCTCGATACCAACGGCGCGAGTAAACACATAACGGCAGTGGTTGCCGAACCTCAGGATTATATAAAAACAATATCGGGCGGTTTCGCGGAAAACTTCCGTGCCATTGTATCCGATTTGAATTGCTGCTCCAAACGCGGCTTGTCGGAACGTTTTGATTCTACCATCGGTGCGGGTGCTGTACTGATGCCCTTCGGTGGAAAATATCAGCTCACCC
>JAGCAN010000293.1 GCA_017652685.1 Oscillospiraceae bacterium | reverse complement strand
CGTCGGCTCAATGCTTCTCACTCTCCTCCGGAATGCCGACCGCGTCAAGATTGCCTGTCTTGCACAGCTTGTCAACGTCATCGCCCCGATCATGACCTGCAACGGAGGTGGCTGCTGGGCACAGACTACCTATTATCCCTTTATGCATGCCTCGAAATACGGTCGCGGCACGTCGTTGAAGGCGATTGTAGAATCTCCCGTCTATGACTGCGCGGACTACGAATCCGTTCCCACTATCGACACTGCTGCAACTCTGGCTGATGACGGCTCTGTCACCATCTTCTGTGTCAACCGCGACCTGAAGGAGGACTGTCTCCTGGATCTTGACCTCCGTTCTTTCGGTGATCTCCGTATGACCGACCATATCGTCCTCCATCATGATGATGTCAAAGCCATCAATACCGAGGAGGATCCGTTCAACGTTGCCCCGGAAACCCTTCCGCTCTCCGAGCTGGATTCTGGTCGCGGCCAGATTCCTATCCCGCCCCTCAGCTGGAACGTACTTCGTTTTCAGTGATCGGGCATTGAGCACTTTTATTTCGTTTTTAGCGCGGATGGAACTGTAGTTACAGGTACAAATAGCGTCTTCCGCACAAGAGGCAGAGCAGTTCCCACTAGGCGAACTATATAAAAACAAGAGGTATGGTCTAAAAACCATACCTCTTGTTTTGTCAAACAGCAAATTATTATTAAAATATTTTAGCGCGGACGGAAATGCAGGTATATGCACAAACAGTATCTTCCGCGCAAGCTGCATCGCACAAATCACGAGAGAACTAATTAAATTACTTTTAACCGACTGCGTGCCCTTCTCCGAACATAAAGCATACCCTGCCCGGGAAGTGCATCTTCTGGAAGAACATGGGTGCTCCTTCCTGATCTCCGTCAAAGTATACGGTGGCATAGTAGTTTCCCTCCGGTAATTCTACGACAGGCAGATCCTCTGCGGGAGCCTTAAATTCCTCATCATAGAACGGGTCATAGGTGTCTGCCAGACGCCATCCTGTGAAGCCCCAGTATTGCGCCAGCAGGTCGCACAGCTTTCCGACGGTCAAGTCAGCAGGGAAGATATCGTCAAAATTATCATAGTAGTAGAAGGTTTCACCGTCCCATTCAACAGAGTCAGTGATTTCATCATCTTCATCTGCCGCTGCCTCAAAGGTTGCCGAGCGGATATCTCCCGTGACTTGATCGTCGATGCGGAAGTTAATCAGGTATTTACCGCTGTAATCCCTGGCGTAGAACCCATGCGTGGAAGTGCGGTAATCACTGTCATACGCATCTGCGTAGGCGCAGTACTCGAGATCCCCGTCAAAAGCAATATCAGGATTGATAATGCCCAGATCCTGCAGGCGCCGGAGCTCACCCTCGGCCAGGCGCTTGGCGATCACGGGGTTCATCTCCTCGGGCTCAACATACTGCGGCTCGGGGTAATATGTGTCAAAGTAGTTGGACCAGTCATACTCCGTGAGGCTTCCGTCTTCGGCAATGCTGTATTGCCCTTCAAGCCCCGTAATCGCCTGGCCGTTCCACATCTTGTCTCCGCAGTCGTAGAATGCCAGATCCGGTCCATTGATGTCATGGATGCTGCAGTCAATAAAGATAATGCCGTCGGTCTGCCAGAAGTTTGCGCCGCCCTGGCTGCAGTCAAATATCTCTGTGTTGTTGATAATCATCGTGTTGCAGTTATCTGCGTCAATGCCGAGGATACCGCACCCGTACAGCCTGCAGGAGCCTACCTGCACGGTTCCGCAGTTCTGGAATGCCAGCACCCCACCCGAGCAGGCGCCCGGTTCTTCCGTGTGCCCTGCGGTGAAGTTCAGCAGGTTGAGATCCTCGCAGAACTGGAAGATCAGCACGTTTGCATAACGCGGCACGGCAGAAATCGTGTGGTACCTTGCCGTGTTGCCGCGGTCGGGTTTTGCTCCGTCGATGGTCAGGTCGCGCACGCCCGTGATGACCAGCTCCGGCCCGTCATAGCTGTCCTTCCAGAAGTAATACTCGCCGCCCGGTGCACCGTAATCGGAGGCAGTGGAGAGGTCATAGTATTCTGCTTCCAGGATAATGGTTCTGTCACTGCCGATTACCGACAGGAATTCATCCACAGTGTTCACGTGGTAAGCACCATCAGCAGCGGGGGAGACCAGCTCTTCTTTCTTCACATCCGAGGGGGATGCAAACAGCGCTTCACCCTCTCCGATGGTGCGCTGTACCATGCCCTCCAGCTCTTCACGGCCGAGGGTTCTGCCTTCCGCGTCTACGGCAAACACACCGTTGCCGTCATACCAGGTGTAAATGCTGTTGTCAACAAAGCTGCACCCTTCCACAACAGGGTTGTTTCTGTAGCTGGAGAATACTGCACTGAGGAAGCCGTTTTTCTCAACAGTGTTACCGGCAAACACTACATTGCGGGAATAGCCCATCATCAGCAGAGTCTGTGCGTAATTATCTTTGATGACGGAGTTCCTGATCACAATATTTTCACAGGAATCCGTGTTGAACAGGTAGGCAACCGGATCTGTCCATCCCGCTGCATGGTCGCGGATGGTGCACCCGTCGAACACCACGTTTCGCGTCGAGTGCAGATAAACAGCACCGTAGGAGCAGTCATAAATTACGCTGTTGGTAACCGTCATATCCGTGCAGTTCTGGGCATAGATGCCGAGCACCCCGCAGCCGAACATCCCGCAAGCGTCAATCGTGGTATCCCGGCAATTGTCAAAGCCGAGTACATTTCCTGCGCAGAAAGCCGGTGCTT
The DNA here is from genome assembly GCA_017652685.1 of Oscillospiraceae bacterium. GTDB lineage: Bacteria > Bacillota > Clostridia > Oscillospirales > Oscillospiraceae > Limivicinus. The sequence goes on along the minus strand of JAGCAN010000293.1, from coordinate 903 downwards.
CGGTATGCCCTGCGGTAAAGCCTTTCAGCGTCACATTGTTGCACCCGTTGAAGTTCAGTACGGTTGCATACCGCGGCACAGCAGAAATCGTCACCTTGTCCAGGCCCTCACCCTGAATGGTCAGGTTATTCACGGCCTCTATCATCAGCTCATACCCGTCATAGGCGTCCTGCCATCTCCAGTAATCCCCGCGCTGCGGCCCGCCATAGGTCGATGCCTTGCTCAGGTCGTATTCGCCTGCCTTCAGCGTGATAATTGTTTCCGGGGCGATGGCGTTGAGAAGTTCATCCACAGTCGAAACCGTAACTTCCGTCACCGGTCCACCGGCGGCTGTTTCCGCGCTGCTCACAGGCCCTGCAAACACAGCGCAGCTTGCCAGCAGCACGAAGGCCAGCAGGGAAGCGATCATCTTCCGTTTGTTCTGTTTGAATTCCATAATCTGTTCCAACCTTTCTTTGAGATTTCTCTTTTCCGTGGCAAACGTTGTCGCAACAACGCCTGCCGGCATTGAGGCACTGGCTGCCATCGACAGCAGCGTCTCTCCATAGTTCTGTCTTGCCTGCCTGTCCATGCTTCGCAAAAGCATCTCATCGCAGCTCAGCTCGCAGGCCTGGCCGAGTTCCCTGCGCATCCAGTAAGTGAGAGGATTAAACCACTGCGCCGCATAAACCACCACAGCAAACCACTTGTACAGCGTATCCATCCTCCGGTAATGAGTCAGCTCATGGTGCAGGATGTTTTGCAGTACGCTGTCTTCATAGTCCAGATCCGGCAAAATCAGCATCGGGTGCAGCACTCCGCAGAGGATCGGCGTGCGCAGTCCTTTGCAGCGCCGTAATTCCGGTTTATGCCCGGTTAAGTGATTGTAAACTTCTATATCGCTATCCCGTGGGGGCAGAAGTG
>JAGCAN010000292.1 GCA_017652685.1 Oscillospiraceae bacterium | reverse complement strand
TTTTCCTCATAGGCATACTCGATATGCTCTTCACTCTGCCGATGCCACAGTTCTCCGCAGCGGGAAAAGAGATCCATCCCGTAGACAATCAGGTCTTCTTCCGTGTTGTAATCTGCCCGCCAGAGACAGAGTATGTCGTCATCTTCATCTACAAAGGTGCTGCCATCCAGACGCTGCAGCCATTCTTTGGAACGGATATCAAAAACAAGCAGCCCGCCCGGACGGATGAAAAGATAGAGCCTGTGCAGCACTTCGGGCAGCACTTCGGGCTCGAGATAGTTAAAGCTGTCCAGGGAACTGACTGCAGCATCAACTGTACCGTACAGGTCAAGCTCCTCTGCGCTCTGACACAGAATAAGCGGATTTACGCCTGCTTCTTCCGCTTTCTGCCTGGCAACTGAGAGCATATCCGGTGAAGCATCTACCCCGATCATTTCATACCCGGCTTCTGCCAGCATCACCGTCAGGGTACCCGTCCCGCAGCAGAGATCCAGAAGCAGATGAAATTCTCCCCCGTCGGATGCAAAAAGGCTGCGGTAGTACTCCGCAAAAGTCTCATAAGGCACATCGTCTGTCAGACCATCATAAAAGCGGGCGAGAGGGCCGTAACTGATCAATTCTCTGCCTCTGTTATTCCCAGCCGCTCAAATGCCATATCATATCCGCCATTTCCGTACTGTAAGGAACGATTCACACGGCTGATAGTTGCGCTCGAGGCACCTGTCTGGTTGAGAATGTCGTTGTAAATCATCCCCTTGGAAAGGCAGACTGCGACCTGGAAGCGCTGTTCCATCGCTACAATCTCCGTCACTGTGCACAGGTCGTCAAAAAACTTCATCATCTCATCCACTGTCTGCATGGTGAGCAGTGCTTCATACATACCGCGATTGCGTTCTTTTTTCGGTGCTTTGTTCATAGTTGCCCCCTGTATTTTTCCTACGTTGGTGTTTAACATTTTAACACTTTAGTTTGAGAAAGTAAAGATCAAATCGAAAGAAATATTTTTGCCCGTTGTTTTCTTTTTTTGAATATGGTATAGTCTATAAAAGATATCAGATTTTTTACATATCATCTTTCACTAAGGAGAAGACCCTTATGAGCAATGCATCGGAATTTCTTGGTAAACATTCTCTTCTGCCGCAAAGTGTTGATCCTCGGCAGTGCAGCATAAAAATGGCGGAACATATGCGGTCCGGTCTGGAAGGAAGGATCGTAGATATGCCGATGATTCCGACGTATCTCAAAGGCATCGGTTCGGTCGTCCCGGGCAGAAATGCAATTGTAATTGACGCCGGCGGTACAAACTACCGCACTGCACTCGCAGCTTTCAGCCCGGAAGGCTGCCATATCACGGGGCTAAAGGTCTGCCGAATGCCTGGAACGGAAAAACCGGTTACCTGGGATGAGTTCATCTCTTTCGTGGCGGACAGCATTATGCCCTTTACTGACTATTCTGATGTCATCGGCTTCTGCTTTTCCTACAATGCAGATATTACGCCCGAAATGGATGGTATTGTCCATCGCATCGACAAGGAGGTCGTCATAACCGGCTGTGAGGAACAGCGCATCGGCCGCTCGCTTCTTGCTGAGTTGGAGAAACGCGGTGTGCATGGAAAGAAAGTTGTTATCCTGAACGATACCGTTGCAGCTTTGCTGGGCGGCTCAGTCAAACTCGATCAGGAAAAGTACAGCGATTTTATCGGCATGATCTGTGGTACGGGCCTTAATACCTGTGCATCGGTTTCTGTCAGTCAGATCACAAAGCTGCAGGGAGCATTCACGGGTAAGATGCTTATCAATCTGGAGTCCGGAACTTATTCCGGTATTCCGTCCGGAGATGTTGATGCTACGGTGGATGAGCATAGCCACAATCCTGGTGAGAAGCTGATGGAAAAAATGTGTTCCGGCGCTTACATCGGAGAGGTCTGCCACACAGCTTTCCGCTTTGCTGCGGCAGAAGGATATATACCGGTGGAAGTCCTGACAAGGATGGATGCCATCCCGCATTTTGACGGCGCGGTGGTAGACAGCCTTGCGTGCGGGCACGATCCGTTCTCTCTCTTTGATACAGAAGAGGAACAGCTTTTTGCAAAGGATGTTGCGCTCTCCCTCTTCGAGCGCTCTGCACGCTGTGCAGCAGCCAATATTCTTGCCATTCTCAATATCAACGATACGGGTAAATCACCGGAGAAGCCTGCCTGCGTCTGTGCGGAAGGTTCCCTGATAGCCAGAAGCAAATATTTCCTTACCTTCCTGCAGAAAGCCCTGAAAGAAGCAGAAGAGGGGCCGGATGCCCGTTACGTCGAAATTGCCCTCGGGCATGATACCACATTACCCGGATCGGCCGTCGCCGCGCTGTTGAACACGTAAAGATTTTTACTTAACCTGTAACAAACCCCGGTGCAAGCTTACACCGGGTATTTTTGTATAAGAAATTGATAATAACATTGCTTGTTAGACGCGCAGAAGAAGTGTGCTGAAAAATCCTGAAAGAAACTATAGATCATCTTTTAGAAGGAGTAAAGATATGCCTGAAGTAAAATTTCCCTATGGGAAGGAATTCCTCTCTCTGAAT
>JAGCAN010000291.1 GCA_017652685.1 Oscillospiraceae bacterium | reverse complement strand
TTCAGCCAATGCGGGGCTCACACCCGGTATGATCATCACTGCGGTGGATGACGTCAGTGTGCTGGACGCGGATATAGACGACGTCCGTGTGCTGATCCGTTCCCGCCTGAATACAAAGTTCAACATCACCGTCGGGAAGAAGGACACTTATGTGGTTGACTGTTCCCGAACCTATTCCAGTCCTGTTTCTTCCCGGCTGGAAAAGACGATGGCCGGCTATATCCAGATTAAGAATTTTGAAGCCGGGAGTGGGCAGGATGCCGTCAATGCCATAGAAAATCTTCTGACGCAGAAGGCGGTGGCACTCTGTATCGACGTCAGAGGAAATGCCGGTGGCCTCTCAGGGGAAGTAGCCGTCCTGCTCGACTATCTGCTTCCCAGTGGAGAGCTGTTTTCCCAAGTGGATAAAGAAGGACACCGGACAGTTACCCGATCCGACGCCATGTCGCTTCAGCTTCCGATGGTTGTCCTGATCGACAGCAATACTTACGGGGAAGCGGAGCTGTTTGCTGCAGTTCTGCAGGAGCGAGGCTGGGCCACCCTTATGGGAGAGGCGACCTCCGGGATGACGCGTTCGCAGGAGACCTTTGAGCTGGAGGACGGAAGTGCCGTCCGTCTTTCCACAAAAAGCTACCTCACTTCAAACGGCACAGATCTTGCCCTGGCAGGGGGAGTGATCCCGACCACCATTATTCACAATTCCGATCCCAACACGGTCGGCACGACGTCCGGCACTTTGGGAGAGAGTGATGGAACGGGCACAATGTCCGATGACGAGCAGCTGATAGCGGCTCTGAAATATCTCAGTTAGTTTATACATTTCTTTTCCAGCGCATATCCTGTTTGGTTTATCACATTCAAAAAGAAGGAGAAAGAATTATGGCAATCCCGAGCAGATACAGAATGAGTACAGAGAGGCTGGAAGCCCTCAAGGAAGAGTTGACCTATCTGGAAACTGTCCGTGAAAAAGAAGTTGCGGAGCAGATCAAAGAAGCCAGAAGCTTCGGTGACCTCAGTGAGAACAGCGAGTACGATGAAGCAAAAGCGGAGCAGGGGAAGCTTTATTCCAAAATTGCCGAGCTGAAAGACCTCATTGAAAATGTGGAACTTGTTGACAATGTGGAGGAAGATCTTCCCAAGGATTCCGTGACACTCGGCAGTGTTGTGGACGTTGTCGACCTTGAGGACAATTCTGAAGAGTCTTTTGAGATTGTAGGCTCACAGGAAGCCAATCCCCGGGAAGGCCGCATTTCGGATGACTCTCCTCTCGGGAAGGGCCTGCATGGGCACCGCGCGGGTGATGTCGTGACGATCGAAGCACCTGCCGGCATGCTTCAGTTCAGAATTATCTCTGTCACAAACAAATAAGATTATCGGAGTTACACCAATGAGCGAAAAAGAAACAGTTGCCCCGCAGGAACAGGATGTCTCTCAGCTTTTGCAGATTCGGCGTGACAAGCTTGCCGCACTGCAGGAGAGAGGGCAGGATCCTTTCCGCATTACCAGCTACAACCAGACGCACCACAGTGCCGATATCAAGGCGGATTTTGACGCCCTTGAAGGGCAGACGGTCAGCATTGCGGGCCGCCTTATGGCAAAACGTATTATGGGCAAAGCATCCTTCTGCCATGTGCAGGACCTCAAGGGGTCAATCCAGTGCTATGTTGCACGGGATGCAATCGGGGAAGAGGCCTATGCCGATTTCAAAAAACTTGATATCGGCGATATCATTGGCATTTCCGGCTATGTCTTCAAAACGAAGACGGGCGAGATTTCTGTCCATGCCGAGAGCCTGACCCTCCTCTCCAAGAGCCTGCAGATCCTTCCCGAAAAATATCACGGGCTGACGAATGTCGACATGCGGTACAGACAACGTTATGTCGACCTTATTATGAATCCTGAAGTGAAGGATACCTTCATTAAGCGTTCGAAAATCATCAGCAGCATTCGCAGATATCTCGATGCGCAGGGCTTTATGGAAGTGGAAACGCCTATGCTCGTGACCAATGCAGGGGGCGCTGCGGCAAGGCCATTTGAAACGCATTTCAATGCTCTGGATGAAGATGTCAAGCTCCGCATTTCACTCGAGCTTTACCTCAAACGTCTGATCGTCGGCGGCCTGGAAAGGGTCTACGAAATCGGCCGGGTCTTCCGCAATGAAGGAGTAGACACCCGCCATAATCCCGAGTTTACGCTGATGGAGCTCTATCAGGCTTATACCGATTACCATGGCATGATGGACCTCACAGAAAACCTGTTTCGTTATCTTGCGCAGGAGGTCTGTGGTTCGACAGAAATTACCTATGGTGGTAAGTCCATCGACCTCGGGAAACCCTTTGAACGCCTCACCATGATCGACGCTGTCAAAAAGTATGCGGGTGTCGATTTTGATGCAGTCTGCGATACGGCGGAGGCAAAAGCCCTTGCCGATGCGCATCATATTGAGTATGAGCCGCGCCATGAGAAGGGCGATATTCTCAATATGTTCTTTGAAACCTATTGTGAAGACAACCTCATTCAGCCTACCTTCATTATGGACCACCCTGTCGAGGTTTCTCCATTGACCAAGCGCAAACCCGACAAGCCCGGTTACGTGGAGCGCTTTGAGCTTTTCATCAATGGCTGGGAGATGTGCAATGCCTACTCTGAGCTCTATGACCCGATTGACCAGCGTGAGCGCTTCAAGGCACAGGATGCTGCAGCTGCAGCGGGTGATGAAGAGGCCAACCACACAGATGAAGATTTCCTCAATGCCCTTGAAATCGGTATGCCTCCCACAGGCGGTATCGGTTACGGCATTGACCGCCTTACCATGCTCCTGACCGA
>JAGCAN010000290.1 GCA_017652685.1 Oscillospiraceae bacterium | reverse complement strand
TGTGGAGGATCCTCATCGCTTTGGTGTTATGGAACTGGAAAAGGGGATTGACGGAGACGAGAAGAATGTGAAGGTTCTCTCTGTGGAAGAAAAGCCACCTGTTCCGAAGAGCAACTATGCTATCGTCGGTCTGTATTTCTATCCGGCCGGCGTGAGTGCCATGGCGGAACAGGTACGGCCGTCTGCACGCGGCGAACTGGAAATCACATCCCTCAATGATCTCTATCTGAAGGCGGGAAAGCTCCGTGCACAGCTTCTCGGACGTGGATTTACATGGATTGATGCCGGCACGTTTGACAGCCTCCGCAGAGCGACGGACTTTGTCTATATGATCGAGCAGAATCAGGGTATGTCTATTTCCGCCCCGGAAGAGATTGCCTATCGCTTCGGCTGGATCACAAAGGAGATGCTGGCTCGCAGTGCCGAACGCTATGGAAAAAGCCCATACGGCGAGCATTTGCAGGCTGTTCTTGAAGACAGAATTGTCTTGTAACCGCTTCCTTTTCTCCTGTCCACGTGGGAGAGAGGCCGCGTAAGCTTTAGTTGATCTGTTCCTAATCTCAGCATCATGTATTTAGGAGTATCATCATGACCTATATTATCACCGGCGGGGCCGGTTTTATCGGCAGTAACTTCATCTTTTACATGCGTTCTGCATATCCGGACGCGCGCATCGTCTGCCTTGACAAGCTGACGTATGCCGGCAACCTCAGCACGCTGAAGTCTGTGATGAATGAACCGAACTTTCGCTTTGTGAAGCTCGATATCTGCGACAGACAGGGAGTGTATGCACTCTTTGAAGAGGAAAAACCGGATGCTGTCATCAACTTCGCCGCTGAGAGCCATGTCGACAGGAGCATTGAAAACCCCTCAATCTTTCTGGAGACGAATATTATCGGCACTTCCGTCCTAATGGATGCCTGCCGCATGTTCGGAAACATCCGTTACCACCAGGTCTCTACCGATGAAGTGTACGGAGACCTGCCTCTTGATCGGCCGGATCTGTTCTTCACCGAGGAAACACCGATCCATACCAGTTCTCCCTACAGCAGTTCCAAAGCCGGAGCTGATCTGCTGGTTCTGGCTTACAGACGCACCTACGACCTTCCTGTCACCATCTCCCGCTGTTCCAACAATTACGGGCCTTATCATTTTCCGGAAAAACTGATTCCGCTTATGATCATCAACTGCCTGCACGATAAACCGCTGCCTGTTTACGGCGAAGGCCTCAACGTGCGTGACTGGCTGTATGTTGAGGATCACTGCAAGGCCATCGATCTCGTATTGCACAGGGGAAGAATCGGTGAAGTATACAACATCGGCGGACATAATGAAATGCGTAACATCGATATCGTCCGCCTGATCTGCGCTGAGCTTCATAAACCTGAGAGCCTCATCACCCATGTGACCGACCGAAAAGGGCATGACATGCGCTATGCCATTGATCCGACGAAAATACACAATGAGCTCGGATGGCTCCCGGAAACAAAGTTTGAAAACGGAATCCGACAGACGATTTCCTGGTATCTCAACCATGAAGACTGGTGGTCGGAAATCATCTCCGGCGAATACCAGAATTATTACAAGGCGATGTATTCAAACCGATGAAATCTTCTCCGATACAGAAAAGAGACATACCATGATTCCACAAAAAACCATCCGTAATTTTTCCATTATTGCTCATATTGACCATGGCAAATCCACACTCTCCGACCGCCTGATCGAAAAGTGCGGTGCCGTTGAGCAGCGTATCATGGAGGACCAGATCCTTGATGATATGGATCTGGAGCGGGAAAGAGGCATCACCATCAAAGCCCGCGCTGTCGGCCTGACGTATCCGGCCCCTGACGGGAACTCCTATACCCTTAACCTGATTGATACCCCGGGCCATGTTGATTTTAATTACGAAGTCAGCCGCTCTCTCGCAGCCTGTGAAGGGGCTCTTCTCGTTGTAGACGCTTCCCAGGGTGTGGAAGCGCAAACGCTCTCAAACACCTATCTTGCGATGGACAACAACCTTGAGATTCTTCCCGTCATCAACAAAATTGACCTTCCTGCAGCCGATCCGCAGCGTGTCAAGGATGAGATTGAGGAGATCATCGGTATCCCTGCGCAGGATTCCCCGGAAATCAGCGCCAAGGCCGGTATCAACATTGATGCGGTTCTCGATGAGATTGTCAAGGGCGTTCCCGCCCCGTCAGGCGATCCGTCCGCCCCGCTCAAAGCTCTCATTTTTGACAGCCAGTACGACAGCTATCGCGGTGTTATTGTTTTTATACGCGTATTTGACGGTGTGATCCGCCGGGATGCCGAAGTGAAAATGATGTCTACCGGCGCGGTATACAAGGTTGTTGAAGTCGGGCATCTGCGTCCGATCGGATTTGACCCGTGTTCCGAACTTTCTGCCGGAGAAGTCGGCTATTTTACGGCAAGTATCAAGAATGTGGCCGATACCACCGTCGGTGATACGGTTACCCTTGCTGCAAATCCCACAAAGGAAGCGCTTCCGGGCTATCGGCCTGCCCGTCCGATGGTTTACTGCGGTATTTATACGGAGGACGGTTCCAAATATCCGGATCTTCGCGATGCGCTGGAGAAACTGAAGCTCAACGATGCTTCTCTGTCCTTCGAGCCGGAAAGTTCTATCGCCCTCGGCTTCGGTTTCCGCTGCGGTTTTCTTGGTATGCTCCATATGGAGGTCATTCAGGAGCGCCTGGAGCGTGAGTTTGACCTTGATCTTGTCACGACCCTCCCCTCTGTCATCTATAAAATTATCAAGACGGACGGATCTGTAGTATATGTGGACAATCCGCACAACTATCCCGAACCCGCAAGTATCGCTGAAGCGCATGAGCCGTATATGAAGGTAAGCATCATCACCCCGAATGACTATGTGGGCAATATCATGCCTCTCTGCCAGGAGCGTCGCGGGGAATATAAAAATATGCAGTATCTTGATCAGCGCCTTGTGGAGCTCCATTACGAGATGCCTCTCAACGAGATTATCTATGATTTCTTCGACACGCTGAAAGCCCGTACCAAAGGCTATGCCTCGCTTGACTATGAACTGAGCGAGTACAAACCCAGCGAGCTTGTAAAAGTTGATATGCTCCTCAACGGCGATCAGGTCGACGCGCTCAGTTTCATTGCCCACAAGGACAAGGCATACGGGCGTGCCCGCAAGCTTTGCGAAAAACTGAAAGATAATAGTCCGCGTCAACTGTTTGAAGTGCCGATTCAGGCGGCGATCGGTGGAAAAATCATCGCCCGGGAAACGGTGAAGGCTCTCCGTAAGGACGTTCTTGCCAAGTGCTACGGCGGTGATATTACCCGTAAGAAAAAGCTCCTTGAAAAACAGAAGGAAGGTAAAAAGAAAATGCGTCAGCTCGGTACGGTCCAGATTCCTAC
>JAGCAN010000289.1 GCA_017652685.1 Oscillospiraceae bacterium | reverse complement strand
TTCACTCAAGCCGGCTTTAATTAAAAATTATAACCCGAAACCCAAGATTCTGTAAAGGAGTTTTTGTATGGTAAACGGTCTTTCTGGCGAACAGATGTGTGGAAGAGATATTATGGTTATTTAGACAAAGAGAAAAAAGCGGGCAGCTGGCCAGCTGCCCGTAACAGATTTTGTCTATTTGATTATTTTGCGTAGTCCACCGCTTTGGTTTCGCGCAACACATGCACCTTGATCTGGCCCGGATAGGTCATTTCCGCTTCGATCTTCTTTGCAATATCTCTCGCGAGAAGGACCATCTCGTCTTCTGAAACTTCTTCCGGCTTTACCATGATGCGGATCTCGCGGCCGGCCTGAATAGCATAAGAGCTTGCAATGCCGGGGAAGCTGCGGGAAATCTCTTCCAGCTTTTCCAGACGCTTGACATAGTTTTCAATGTTTTCACGGCGGGCACCCGGGCGGGAAGCGGAAATCGCATCTGCAGCCTGAACCAGACAGGCAACCACGGTATGCGGTTCGACATCGTTGTGGTGAGCTTCCACCGCGTGGATGACGTCTTCATTTTCTTTGTATTTGCGAAGAATATCGACACCTATGGTGACATGAGAACCTTCCACTTCATGGTCGATGCTCTTGCCGATATCGTGAAGAAGGCCAGCACGTTTTGCTGTGTTGACATCAACGCCGAGTTCCGATGCCAGAAGCCCCGCAATGTGGGAGACCTCGATAGAGTGGTTCAGCACATTCTGCCCGTAGCTTGTGCGATAACGCATGCGACCAAGCAACTTGACAATTTCCGGATTCAGATTGTGAATGCCGGTTTCCAGCATAGCGCGTTCGCCTTCGGATTTCACCGTTGCGTTGACCTCACGCTGGGCTTTGGCAACCATTTCCTCGATTCTGGCAGGGTGAATCCGACCATCCTGAATCAGTTTTTCAAGAGCAAGCCTTGCGACTTCACGGCGAACAGGATCAAACCCGGACACCGTAATAGCTTCGGGCGTATCGTCGATAATAAGGTCACACCCGGTAAGAGTTTCAATGCTGCGGATGTTGCGACCTTCACGGCCGATAATACGGCCTTTCATCTCATCGTTGGGGAGAGGAACGACAGAGACAGTGATTTCGCTGGAGTGGTCAGCTGCACAGCGCTGGATCGCCGTGGAGATGATTTCTTTTGCAAGTTCATCTGCATCGTCTTTCATCTGCTGCTCGATTTCTTTGACCTTCATGGCCATTTCATGCGTACAGTCATCCTTGACGGTGTTAATCAGATAAATTTTTGCCTCTTCAGTGCTGAAGCCGGAGATCTTTTCCAGCATCTCCAGCTGGCTCTTTTTCAGGGATGCGACTTCCTGCTGCTGCTGTTCAATGGCAGCAATCTTGGCATTGAGAGAATCCGTCTTCTTCTCAATAGCATCTGTCTTGCGATCGAGTGCTTCCTCTTTCTGCTGCAGGCGGTGTTCCTGCTTTTTTAGCTCGGAACGGCGCTCCTTTTCTTCCCGTTCATATTCAGAACGGTTTTTGTGTATTTCTTCCTTTGCCTCCAGGAGAGCCTCCTTTTTCTTGCTCTCCGCACTTTTTATTGATTCATTGATGATGCGCTTTGCTTCCTCTTCGGCACTGATAATCTCTCTCTCACCGACGGTTTTTCGATATAGAAATCCGAGAACGAACCCAATGACAAGCGTTGCAAGCGCTAATAAGATCCATAAAACAGGGGACATTGTCAGTAAACACACCTCCTTCTTTCAAAATCTGCAGGGGTGGTACCGTACAGGGCTTGCCTTAATCAAGCCTACAATATAAAGCAATTGATTATATAACAAACAAAGGGAATATGTCAACTGCTTATTCAAGAAAAAACGCAACTTTACTTGATTAAAATTTTGTGAATTTCTTCGCGCGAGGATAGGAAAAGATTGCAAGTTTTCTTTCCTTGGAGTAAAATAAGTCAGCAGGTTCAAAAAATATGTAAGGAGATCTGACTTAAATGAAAGTTATTATTCAGAAAGATTATGAGAGAATGTGCCAATGGGCAGCCAATCATATCATCAAAGCCATTAACAGTCATAAGGGGGATAAACCATTTGTTCTCGGCCTTCCGACAGGGTCTTCTCCTCTCGGTGTTTACAAAAACCTGATCGAGGCCAACAAGGCGGGCAAAGTCAGCTTCAAAAATGTTGTAACATTCAATATGGACGAATACGTTGGTCTCCCGCATGAGCATGACCAGAGCTGCTGGTATTTTATGCATGACAACTTTTTTGACCATGTTGATATTCCTGCGGAGAACATCAATATTCTCAATGGCATGGCAGAAGATCCTGAGGCGGAATGCGCAAGATACGAAGAGAAGATTGCAGCCATGGGCGGAATTGATCTTTTCATGGGCGGCTCCGGGGTTGACGGGCACATTGCCTTCAACGAACCCTACACTTCCCTCGCTTCCAGAACCGGCGTAAGGGATCTCACGGAGGACACAAGAATTGTCAACTCTAGATTCTTCGGTAATGATCCCGAGAAAGTCCCGGCAAAAGCTCTTTCCGTCGGTGTGGGTACCGTGTGTGACTCACGTGAGGTTCTGCTGCTTGTCAACGGCCATAACAAGGCGAGAGCACTTGCCCATTGTGTTGAAGGCGGTGTGAGTTCCAAGTGGACGATTTCAGCTCTCCAGAATCACAACAATGCCTGGATTGCCTGCGATGAGGCTGCCTGCGGGGAACTGAAGGTAGACACCTATCGCTATTTCAAGGACGTCTACGCCAGCGAGATTCTCTGAGGAAACGGATATGGGCAATTTTCAACCGGGTTCTCCTGGCTTCTGGCTTATCGCGATGGTAATTCTGCTTGTCGTAGAAGCTCTGGCTCCGGGATTGGTATGCATCTGGTTTGCACTGGGAGCCCTTGCCGCAATGTTTGGCGCTCTCGGCGGGATGCTGCTGCCGGGGCAGATTGTGCTGTTCCTTTTGGTATCCGTTGCGGCGCTGGTTGCCACACGGCCGCTGGTGAAAAAGTATGTCAACAGTAAAACACAGTATACCAATGCCGACAGGATTCTCGGGCAGGAATGCGTGGTCACCGAACAGATTGATAATCTGGCCGGCACGGGTGAAATAGCTGTCGGGGGCAAACGGTGGACAGCCAGAGCTGACGACCAGACCATCATTCCGGAAGATACGCGCGTTGTTGTAGAAAGAATTGAAGGAGTAAAAGCTATTGTAAAGATCCTTGAGGGATCAGGGAGGTAAGTATGCAGATTCTTTTGATTGTTCTTCTTATTCTGGCAATTATTATCATTACACGGATTCGTATCGTCCAGCAGGCCAAAGCCTATGTGATTGAACGCCTCGGTGCGTACAAAACGACCTGGGGTGTGGGTATCCATTTTCTGATGCCGTTCATCGAGCGGGTGGCAAAGGTGGTTTCGCTGAAAGAGCAGGTGGCAGACTTTCCGCCTCAGCCAGTTATCACAAAAGATAACGTCACCATGCAGATCGATACGGTTGTCTACTTTCAGGTAACGGATCCAAAGCTCTTCACTTACGGAATTGAGCAACCGATGATCGCCATAGAGAACCTCTCTGCGACGACGTTGCGTAATATCATCGGCGAGTTGGAGCTGGATGAATGCCTGACCAGTCGCGATGTGATCAACACCAAGATGCGTGCGATTCTGGATGAAGCCACCGACCCATGGGGTATTAAGGTGAACCGTGTTGAATTGAAAAACATCCTTCCGCCGGAGGCTATTCGCAACGCAATGGAGAAGCAGATGAAAGCTGAACGTGAACGCCGTGAGGCAATTCTGCGTGCAGAAGGAGAAAAGCAGTCTGCCATTCTGGAAGCCGAGGGTGAAAAGGAAGCGGCTATTCTCCGTGCTGACGCCAAGAAGCAGCAGCAGATTCTGGAAGCGCAGGGTGAAGCGGAAGCACTCCTCACCGTGCAGCGCGCTACTGCAGAAGGCATCAAGCTGATCAACGAGGCCGCACCTTCCGACGCCGTGCTGAAGCTGAAATCTCTGGAGGCGTTTGCATCTGCCGCCAACGGGTCTGCCAACAAGATCATCATCCCGAGTGAAATTCAGGGAATTGCCGGGCTTGCAGAGGGCGTCATCTCTTCCGTAAAATAAGAAACACCAAGACAGAAAACAATCACCCGGTTCTGTTGTGAACCGGGTGATATTTAACATATATTAATTTACATAATATAGTATAATGCTTTTTTATGGCACTATCGTCTCCTGTGGAGCATCTGCCGGGATCACAGATTGATATTCGCAGCTGCTTGCAGGAGTATCGCTCAGGTCGCCGCTATACCGCAGATAGGTGAAATGGCCGAGCTGATTGAGCCTTACATAGTAACGTGAACGATCTGCAATCAGGCTGAAGTTTGTTTCACCCAGCGGAGAGTCAAGTGTAACGTATTCGTTTCCGTTGGTATCGGTGAGGTGTATAGTTACTGTCTGCCCCTCGATGGTCACAAAAGAACGGATGCCGGTCAGAGATTCAGTGATACCTGCGGAATAGGCTATGAGCGAGGTGTCGCCCTGGTAAAGCTTCCACTCTCCGCAGAAGGGGAGGCAGGCTTCAATCCACTGCCTGTAAGTGGGTTGGACGGGTGCCGAGCCCTCATGTTCTGTCATCCAGTCAAGTGCTTCTGTCAGTTTGCCTTCACGGAGAAGCTGATAGAAGGATTCCATCAGACCTTCAGACCGTGGCTCACCCTGACCCAATGCAGGAGTTTCCAGAGGAGGAGCGGGAGGTACAGGTGTGGCGGGGCCTGGATCAGCCGGAGGCAGATTTACAGCTGCAGATGGGACCGGCGGGCTTGCTTCCGGCGGAGAAGACGGATTCTTTCTGGTATCCCTCCATACAAAGAAAGCATAGAACAGCAGAATACACAAAGCTATGACGGCTACCGGCAAAAGCCTTCGAAAGCTTCTGCCCTTCGCTTTGACGGCAGGCTCGTGCTTGGCAGGAGTCTGGGAACTATAAAGAGAAGAGAGGTCTGCCAGAAGCTCTTCGGCAGATGCATAACGGTCCTTCAGTT
>JAGCAN010000288.1 GCA_017652685.1 Oscillospiraceae bacterium | reverse complement strand
GCTGCATTGTAAGGACAGAAGACAAACAGGAACAGCAGTGCAATCAGGCTGAGCGGAACGGAAAGCAGAATCAGCGGCCGTGCCTTGCCTGCTTTTGAGACATTGTTGTCCATCAGTTTGCCAACGATGATATTGCCGATGACGACAAAGATCACCGAAATAACCGGCAGCCAGGTGAAGAAGCCCTTTGCCCATGTGTTGATATGCAGCACATCGGACATGTATTTGTTGAAGTAGTTTGCCATGACGGAGTTGGCCAGCAGGGCAAGTGTGGGCCCTACGAGATAGCCGATTGCCCCTTCTGGGAACAGGGTTACATTGTTTTTTCTGATCAGGCTTGGCGGGAGCTTTTCATAAAACCCGGTCAGACCGCCTTTTTTGCTCATGATGATCCTCCTTAACAGTAATAATCTGTTAGTTGATTATATAATATAGGGAGAGGTTTCAACGGAAACCTGCCCGTTATACAAAGTGATATGAACCTGTTTCTGCCCCATAGGGAAGGTACAGTCAAGCTCGCGGAAGAACTGTATCTGCGGTTCTACCTCGAATTCCGTTCCGCCCGGTGTAAGCGCGTGAAGGCCAACGAAATAACGCGCCAGAAGATAGACAGGGCTCGCTGCCCAGGCATGGCACAGAGATTTGCCGAACGGATCGCTGTACATTTCATACTGCTGCTCGAGCGGTTTGGAGGGGTCGTACTCCTCCCAGAAGGTGACAGCTCCGAGACGAAGCATCCCGCCCCAATAGGATTTGATTTCCTGTAAAACCTCCTTCAGATACCCGAGACGGCAAAGTGCTTCCAGCTCGAAAAAGCGGAAGTAAGGAGTATTGATGGCAGGAATGGTCTCGTTGAAAAGGACCGTTTTTGCCAGAAGCTGTTTGCGGGATTCCTCCGCAAGATCAAACACAATGGCAAAGATATTTGCATGACGTGTAACATGCCGTTTGCCGGATCGGAAAGAATCTATATAGGCGTGTTTCTCTTCATCCCAGAAGAAGCGGTTGATCTTTTCTGTCAGTTCAGCGTACAGTGCGGCCCAGGTCTGCTTTTCCGATTCCGGTGCAATAGATGCCATGACACGGCTGCATGCTGCAAACAGCATCTGTTCCGCACAAAGCGGACCGTCACGGTCAAAGTCAGCCCAGTCGATGAACACCCAGTCCTGTTTTCTGCCGATAATAAAACCGTTTTCTTCCCGCTGGGAGAGGCAGAGTTCCATCAGGGAGCGAGCTTTCGGGTAGATTCCGGAAAGAAAAGTATCATCCCCGTAGCTCTCATAGAAAACACTGAGGCTGAGAATCCAGAGCAGGGAATAATCCAGAATGGTGTTGACATGTGTGGTAACCGGATCATTTCCGCGAAGGGCAAGGAGTGTGCGCTTTTCAATTTCGGCATCAGCTGTCAGATAGCGGTTTACATAAAAGCTCTGATAAGCATCTCCGCCCCAGATCCACTTATCACGCTTGATTCCATCGAGGAAGAAGCAACCGGAGCAGAGAGAAAATGTATGGGCTGCGACCTGAAAGATCTGGTTGAGCTCGTCATCATCACAGGTGAAGGATGCACGCTGCGGAATATCCGTAAACTGATGAATGGCACGTACGGAGTAGTCTCCTGCTTGGACGTCTGGAATAAACACATAACGCACAGCCTGCCGCGGGCAGCGGCGGGTGTTTTCATCGGGCCGGCAGGAATAATAACAGTTCTTTGTGTCGAGTGCCTCCGCCCGGGACTCTCCCAGAAAAACCAGTGGGCTTTCGGGTCCGGTGACTTCGAGAGCGGCCGTAAGTTCGGTCTCGAACGTATAAAGCACGCCCTGATTGACTTCCTCAACGGAAACAGGCTCATATACTTTTTCAGAGTACGGCCATTCCGAAGGATCCCGCGATGGATCTGTGAAATACCGGTTATAAGCGGAAGGAACAGGAGGCTGGGAGTAATCTTCAACCATCCAGCCCTCGTCTGAGCAGATGACATCGCCTGAAACAAAAACAGAGGGAACACAGCCAATACACCCGATGTGGATGGAAATTCTGTGCTTGCCCGGTGTGCAGAAAATCAGGGTATCAAACGGATGCTTTTCCTCATCCAGTTGGACATAGCCGACAGAGCCGGCAACACCCGTAACAAAAAAAGTCGTTTCTTCCGGTAAATCATAACAGCGGCGAAAGACAACGCGGTTACGGAAGCCTTCGCTTTTCCAGAAAGCCGGCCAGGGGCAGCCCCGTTCAACGCGGGAGAAGTTTTGTTTTAGTGCGTGGTATAATTCAAAATCACCGGGATACCAGAGCCAGTACGAAGTGTTTTCAGACATAGAATTGATTATCCTTTACATTGCACCTCAGCAGTTGCTTCATATCCGTCAGAATGTGCGGTGACACGGATCGGCCCTGAAGCTCCTGCACAGACGATTGCCTGAGCCTCTCCGAAATAAGTGGGAACAATATTCCCTGTAAAGTTTCCGCTGTAACTGCAGCTCGCATTCGCGGTGCCCATGAGAGTACCGTTTTCAACCGTTACGGTGACGGTTTGCTTATCCATCGGTTTGGTTTCACCGTTTTCATCCGTGCAGCGGATGCGGAAATAAATCATCTCACCGGATACGCAGTGTTCAGTTTCCGCTTCCAGACGCAGCTCGGTTTTCTTCCCGGCCGTACGCAGTGTATCGCTTCCGATTTCCCTGCCAGAAGCATCATAGCTGATGACAGTGAGTTCTCCGTCATGGTAGGCAGTGCGGAAAACAACACGGCATTTGCCCTTCATGCTTTTTTTACCCACGCTCTGCCCGTTGACGAACAGTTCCACGCTTTCTGCCCGGGCATAGACTTCAACTTCGGTTTCCTGCCCGTCGCAGCCATGCCAGGACCAGGAACGGATCGCACGCGTCAGCTGCCAACCGGTCATGGTGG
>JAGCAN010000287.1 GCA_017652685.1 Oscillospiraceae bacterium | reverse complement strand
CCCACAACCTTATGCTGCAGGGGCAAGAGACGCAGACAGGCTCTGCCCGTTCTGAAAAATGGAAAGATCCGTGCCATCCGAAAAGATATCAATTTCCCCTTCTCTGGTTAAAAGGATCTCAGCGCCAACCTTCTCCAGCAGCTGGACTGTGACAAAATCCTCCGGTTCATCCTCAGAGCTCGTGATCACAGCATAGTCAGGCCGGGTTTTTTCCAGCAGCGCAGCGAACTGCGTCTGCCATGCCCCGTGATGCGGAACCTGGAGGAAAGTAAAGGTTCCAAGATCCGAACCCGAAAGCTCCTGCAGGCGTGCACTCTCTGCATCCCCTGTAAAAAGGAAAGAGGTATCCCCATAGTGGACGGTTACTGCCAGTGAGGAATTATTGCTCGGATCCTTCGAATAGGTCTCTTCTCGGGAGGATAGACCGTAAAGTCAGCTCCTCCGAGCGAGAAGGAAAGCGGTTCCCGAACTGTGACAGGTTCAATCCTGGCAAGGGAAAGAGCGGACAGATATTTGTTGTATTCTTTACTGTCCCTCGGGCTGTTGCTCTGCAGCACACGGCGAACCGGAATTCCCTTCAGTACTTTTGCTGCTCCACCCACATGATCCTTGTCAAAGTGTGTAAGAAGCAGCGTATCAAGCTCAGTGATCCCGTTTTCTTCCAGGAAAGCCAGGATGTCCTTCCCCTGCCCGCTTTCCCCGGTATCGATGAGAACACTTCCCTCTTCCGTCATGAAAAGAAAAGCGTCCGCTTTACCGAAAGAGAACAGATGCAGGGAAAGCCCGTATTCCTGCGCGGATGCAGATCCCTGGAAGATCGGCTGAAGCATCAGCATAAAACCGCACAGGAGGGCTAAAAGCCCATAAATCTTTCGCTTGCTGTTCATGTCTGTCACGTAAGGTCAACCGGAACAGGCGTCTCCATCGTTTCCGCGAGATGTTCCGGATGCTCCAGCAGAAACCGGGCAATGCGCAGGGATTTAGCAAAATAGAATCCATCTGCGATTCTCTCATCAAAAGTGAAGGTTGCATCCAGGAGTGTTCTTTCCTGCTCTGTCCCGTCTTCCATGCGGCGCAGCTCTTTGCGCATGGTGCCGATGGTAATCATGATGGAACAGGTTCCGTAATTGCTCAGATGATGATAAGGCGCTCCTGCCCCGATGGAACCGAGATTCGACAGCAAAACAGTGGAATAATTCGGGTCTCCTTTCATAAGAGAAGCCGGCATAACCCCGAAGTATTCAAACCTGCGGACGAAGAAAAAGATAATTTCCATCACAAAGCGAGGCAGCTTTGCCAGAAAATCCATGGTAGCCCCGACATCATTTGTCCTGTTGTTCCGGACATCGTCCACATCACCGAGAATGAGACGGGAAACATCATCCAGGGTCATCGCAGGTTCCACCTTCATAAAGAGGAGCACTTCTTCCGCCTCATCAGCGAACTTTCTCTTTGCAACAAAAGACAGTGTAATATCATTGCGCTGCCAGTAACGTTTGCCGGAGATGAAGATATTCATTTTGGGCCGCAGATAGATGGTCCTTGCCACGGCGGTGCAAAAGGCATGGAACAGCTTCAGCTTCGTCCCTTCCTCCTTGTTGCGCTGCTCCAGATAGGCACAGAGATCCGTAACATCAAAGGTCTCCGTGCTGGATACTTCCGCTTCGGTACGCTTCGGCATGATATAGGGTGCAACGGCATGAAAACCGTCCAGCCCTGTAATTCTGACTCCGTCAAGACGTTTCTTTTTCAAGGCTCTCATTCTCCGGTCTCTGTATTCTCCGCTTCTTTTCCGAGAAAGAAATCGTATCCGAATTATAGGGGAAGATCGTGTTTTTGTAAAGTATGAATCATAAATTCATATTGAAAAATCAGTTTAATCGTGCTAGAGTATAGTTGTTAAAAACAAATACTGACGGAGGTTTCAACACATGTTTGAAAATCTGATTGAAGTTCTCAAAGCAAATCCCCGCAAAATCGTATACACGGAGGGAACGGATGCCCGTATTCTGGAATCTGCTGCCCGCCTGAAAAAAGACGGCTTCCTGACGCCTGTGCTCGTCGGCAATGTTGAGGCTGTGAAAGCCGCTGCCGAAAAAGGCGGATTTGACATTGAAGGTCTTGAAATTCTGGATCCCGCCACTTATCCCGGAATGGACGAGATGGTAAAAACCATGTTCGAACTTCGTAAAGGCAAGATGACGGAAGAAGAGTGCCGTGCAAACCTTCAGAAGGGTAACTATTTCGGTACCATGCTGGTCAAGATGGGCGTTGCAGACTCCCTGCTCGGCGGTGCAACCTATTCGACTGCTGACACCGTCCGTCCCGCTCTGCAGATCGTCAAGACCAGGAAGGGTGCAAACCTGGTATCCTCCTGCTTTATTCTCGTACGCGGCGATGAGATGATCTGCATGGGTGACTGTGCCATCAATATCGCTTATGAAGACAGAAAAGACAAAGAAGGCAATGTCACACTTTCTGCCGCTGCTCAGCTTGCAGAAGTCGCAATTGCCACGGCAAAAACAGCAAAAGTCTTCGGAATGGATCCGAAAGTTGCTATGCTCTCCTACTCCACCAAAGGCTCCGGAAAAGGCGCAAATGTTGACCTCGTAAGAGACGCAACCGCCATTGCGAAAGAGATGGCTCCGGATCTTGCAATTGACGGTGAAATGCAGTTCGACGCTGCCGTTTCCCCCGTGGTCGGCCAGCTGAAGTTCCCGGGCAGCAAAGTTGCGGGCTATGCCAACACCTTTGTCTTCCCCGAAATTCAGTCCGGCAACATCGGATACAAAATTGCCCAGCGTCTCGGTGGATTTGCCGCATACGGCCCGATCCTCCAGGGGCTCAATGCTCCGATCAACGACCTCAGCCGCGGATGCGATGCCGAGGAAGTTTACCAGATG
>JAGCAN010000286.1 GCA_017652685.1 Oscillospiraceae bacterium | reverse complement strand
TAAACATACTCTTTTTCTTTCTCGGCATGGGAAAACAGATACATATAATCCGCAGATTCCCGCTTCAGCCGGGCGCAATAAGCAGCACTGAGCCAGAACACGAAACGCTGATAGGGGACTTCCCCTTTTTGAATCACAGCCCTGTGCAGTGTCTGCGGCGGTACAATAATCATATCACCGGGATGCAGGGAATGCTTCACATTGTCGATCACCATGTCAACACTGCCCGCCGAAAACAGGTAAACTTCGTAATAGGCATGGCTGTGGTTTCCGACATGCTGCAGATTCAGATCACTGTAGTAAAAAAGCTCAAAGTCTTCCGCAAGCATATACTGGCGGCTGTTAAAATCAGACCGGATTTTTTTCATCTCAATTCATCCCCTTTTCTGCAATAACAGTATACCGCAAGTTTGGTAATGCTTGCAACAATTAACGCAATATTTTTTTTCTTCTTTTTTTGATACAATAGTTCTACAATCCAGCAAGGTCCAGGTGGATAAATGAATGGAAATAACGGAGGGATTATCATGAGTGTAAAAATCAGAGAAAACTACAAGTATGCAATGGCATGTGTCACAAGCATGGGTGTGCGCATTACACCGGAAGACCGGATGGCAACCCATAACAGCGACCGTTTTTATCTCCAGGCAACCAGTGCCGAAAGCAACGTACTGAATATTTCGTCTTCTCTCGGTATGCCCTGCCTTGTCATGACGAAGTTTGTGGAAGGCAGCCCGATTGCTGCTTTCATCAAGGCAAAGCTTCGGGCACGCAACATCAGTTTTGAAGGCCCGGATGTTCCGCAGGGCGGCCCCTGGGGCTATCGGCATCAGTTCAACATTGCCGATTCCGGTTTTGGCATGCGTGCACCGCGCGTATGGAATGATCGCGCAGGCGAAATCGGCCGGACAATAACGCCGGATGATTTTGATCTCGACCGCATTTTCAGAGAAGAAGGTGTAGCCATTCTTCATCTTTCCGGCCTGATTGCAGCGATGAGCGAGCAGACCACGCAGACCTGTCTCCGCCTTGCAGAAGTGGCAAAGCAAAACGGAACTCTTGTCAGCTTTGACCTGAATTATCGCGCCACCTTCTGGAAGGGCCGTGAAGAAGAGCTCAGTGCTGCCTTTAAGAAGATCGCTTCCGTAGCTGATGTACTGATCGGTAATGAGGAAGATTTCCAGCTCTGCCTCGGCTTCAAGGGGCCGGAAGCAGGCGGGAAGGATCTCACTTCCAAAATTGAAAGCTTCAAAGGCATGATCAATCAGGTTCGGGAAGCATATCCAAATGCGATTGCCTATGCAACCTCTCTGCGTCAGGTTCTCTCTGCGAATGAACATCTCTGGGGCGGAATCCTCTGGGCAGACGGTCAGTGGTTTGTGGAGGAACCGCGTCCTATCCCTGTGATGGATCGCATCGGAGGCGGAGACGGATTCTCAGGCGGTATCCTGTATGCCATTCTGAAAGGGTATGAAGCTTCCAAGTGGATCCAGCTCGGATGGGCATCCGGCGTGCTTGCTGCATGCAGCCTGAATGACTATGCAGAACCCGCAGATGAAAAGCAGCTTTGGGACATTTATGCAGGCAATGCGAGAGTTCAGAGATAACAGGGGGAGTCATCGATGAAAAAAGCAGATATCGGAATGATTGGCCTCGCCGTGATGGGCGAGAATCTTGCCATGAACATGGAGTCCAAGGGATTCACCGTTGCAGTTTATAACCGGACTACGGAAAAAGTAGATGCTTTTCTCAACGGAAGAGCCGCAGGAAAGAATTTCATCGGCGCCCACTCTCTGGAGGAGCTCGTCGATTCCCTGGAAAAACCTCGCAGAATTTTCATGATGGTCAAAGCAGGCAAAGCAGTTGACGACCTGATTGAGTCCCTCATCCCACACCTGGAAGAGGGCGATATTCTGATTGACGGCGGCAACAGCCATTTCCCCGACACGGCACGCCGTACAGCTTATGTGGAAAGCAAAGGCCTTCTCTATATCGGAACAGGTGTCTCCGGCGGAGAAGAAGGCGCCCTGAAAGGTCCCTCTATGATGCCCGGCGGATCTCCAGCCGCATGGCCGTATGTTAAACCGATCTTCCAAAGCATCTGCGCCAAAGTAGAAGATGGTTCCCCGTGTTGTGACTGGGTAGGAGAAAATGGTGCAGGGCATTTCGTAAAGATGGTCCATAACGGCATTGAATACGGCGATATGCAGCTGATTTGTGAGGCTTACCAGCTTATGCGTGACGGGCTTGGCCTTACCTGTGAAGAGATGCATGAGGTCTTCTCCGAGTGGAACAAAACCGAGTTGGACAGCTATCTTGTCGAGATCACAGCAGATATCCTCCGTCACAAGGAAGAGGACGGTTCTTTCACAGTTGATCGGATCCTTGACCGCGCAGGCCAGAAGGGCACAGGCAAATGGACAAGCATTTCCGCTTTGGATGAAGGTATCCCACTCACGCTGATCAGCGAAGCAGTTTTCGCACGCTGCCTCTCTGCCCAGAAGGATGAAAGGGTCAAGTCTGCCGCTCAGTACAATCGTTCCATTCCTCCTTTTGAAGGAGACAGGAAAGCATTCGTTGAGTGCATTCGGAAAGCACTTTACGCCAGCAAGATTATTTCATATGCGCAAGGCTATGCTCTCATGCGGGCAGCCGCAAACACCTATGGCTGGAATCTCAACTATGGCGGGATCGCTCTCATGTGGCGGGGCGGATGCATTATCCGCAGTGTTTTCCTTGGAAAGATCAAAGAGGCTTTCGACAAGGACCCTGCTTTGGACAACCTCCTGAACGATTCTTATTTCGCTTCCGTAATGCAGGACCTGATCCCGGCCTGGCGTGAAGTGGTTGCCTATGCAGTAAAAGCAGGGATCCCGATGCCAGCATTTTCTTCCGCTCTGAGCTACTTTGACGGCTACACCTGCGCATCGCTTCCGGCAAACCTTCTGCAGGCACAGCGGGATTATTTCGGAGCTCACACCTATGAGCGCGTTGATGCTCCGCGCGGTCAGATGTTCCATACCAACTGGACGGGGCACGGAGGAAACACTGCCTCTTCCAGCTATAATGTGTAAGGAGCAGAAGATGGATATTTTCAGAGTAGCTGACCGGGAAGCCGGTCTTACCCGGGAAGAAATCCGGACAGCTCTTTTAGAGGCACTGGAAGGCAAAAAGCTGAAAAAAGTTCTGATTCTTCCGCCGGATTTTACGCGTTTTCATTCCAATGCAGGCCTTATTACCAATATCTGCTACCATGAGCTGACCGACAGAGGGGTTCAGATAGACATCATGCCCGCTCTTGGCACTCATGCCCCGATGACAAAAAGCCAGATTCAGGCTATGTTCGGAGACCTTCCGGCAGAGAAGTTTCTCGTGCATGACTGGCGGCATGATGTGGTAAAACTTGGTGAAGTACCGGGTGATTACATCTCTTCCATCACGGAAGGGCTCTGGACAGATCCCGTAAGCGTGGAAATTAATCGCCGTGTCATGGATGAGAGTTATGATCTGATTCTCTCCCCCGGTCAGGTTGTTCCGCACGAAGTAATCGGTATGTCCAACCATGCGAAGAACCTCTTCGTCGGCGTCGGCGGAAGCGATATGATCAATAAATCCCATATGGTCGGTGCTGTATACGGGATGGAGCGCATGATGGGCAAGGATTATACACCTGTCCGGAAGATTTTCGATTATGGGATGGAACACTTCCTGAATCGTCGCCCGATTCTTTTCGCCCTGACTGTTACAACCGCCCCGGGTGGAAATATACGGACCCATGGGCTGTTTATCGGAGAAGGACGTGAGTGCCTCACACAAGCCGTAAAGCTTGCGCAGGAAAAGAACATTGATTTTGTGGAACACGGCATTAAAAAATGCGTGGTCTATCTTGATCCCTCGGAGTTCAAGAGCACCTGGCTCGGCAATAAAGCTGTCTATCGTACCCGTATGGCGATGGCTGACGAGGGAGAGCTGATTATCCTTGCGCCGGGAGTGGAACGTTTCGGAGAAGACGATCAGTGCGATCTCCTCATTCGCAAGTATGGCTACCGCGGTCGGATTCATACGCTGGAAGAGTTTAAAAAGCCTGAGAACTCCGACCTGCGGGAAAACATGGGAGCTGCCGCTCACCTGATTCACGGTTCTTCCGACGGCCGCTTCCACATTACCTATGCCGTAAAAAATATTTCCCAGGAAGAAATTGCAGGTGTTGGCTTCATACCGGCGAGCTATGAAGAGATGTCTTCCCGGTATAACCCTGCAAAACTGTCTTATGGGTACAACACTCTTGAAGACGGCGAAGAAATCTACTATATTCCCAATCCTGCGCTTGGCCTCTGGATCAACCGCGAAAAGTTCTGAAAAGAGGAGGTACGCACGATGCAAATGGGGTTTCGCTGGTACGGCGAAGGAAATGACAAAGTACCTCTTTCTTATATCAGGCAGATCCCCGGTGTCAGCACCATTGTCTGGGGGCTGCATTACAAGATGCCCGGAGAAGTCTGGCAGATAGAAGAAATAGCTGAAGTTCAGAAGCAGCT
The DNA here is from genome assembly GCA_017652685.1 of Oscillospiraceae bacterium. Lineage (GTDB taxonomy): Bacteria > Bacillota > Clostridia > Oscillospirales > Oscillospiraceae > Limivicinus. The sequence goes on along the minus strand of JAGCAN010000286.1, from coordinate 7,930 downwards.
GGAACCATACGGTTTTAACATGGATGTGGTAGAATCCGTCAACATCCACGATGATATCAAAATCGGCCTGCCGACACGCGAGCTCTATATAGATAACTATATTCAAACTATTCGCAATCTGGCTCCGTTCGGCGTCAAAGTAATCTGCTACAACTTTATGCCTGTTCTCGACTGGTTGCGCACAGATCTCTTCCATCCGCTGCCGGATGGTTCAACCGCTCTTTTCTATGAAGCGGATAAAATCGCAGACGACCCGAAAGATATGGCGGAGTATTTCCTGAAAAAGCAGGAAGAGAGCGGAATGACATTCCCCGGCTGGGAGCCGGAACGTATTGCGCATCTCGAAGAACTGTTTAAGGCTTACAAAGATGTCACCAAAGAGAAGCTCTGGGAGAATTTAAAATACTTCCTTGAAAGGCTTATGCCTGTCTGCCATGAATGCGACATCCGGATGGCAATCCACACAGATGATCCTCCCTGGGACATCTTCGGCCTTCCGCGCCTGATGATAAGTGCTGAGGCCGTAGATCGGTTTCTCAGTATGGTGGACGACCCTTATAACTGCCTCACACTCTGTTCCGGCAGCCTGAATTCAAATCCGGAAAACAATGTGGCAGAAATCGTTCGCAAGCATTGTGACCGCATTGCTTTTGCTCATATCCGCAACGTAAAACACTATGACAACGGTAACTTCTCTGAAGTATCCCATCGCGATTGTGACGGAGATACCGGTATTATCGATATCCTTCGCGCATATCACGACTGCGGTTTTCAGGGATATATCCGCCCGGACCATGGCAGACATATATGGGGAGAAGGGCCGGAGAACTGCCGTCCCGGTTACGGGCTTTATGACCGCGCGCTCGGCATTATGTATATGCTGGGAGTATGGGATTCAATGGAAAAGGAGACAAAAAAATGATACTGACTGATCAGGGACTGTTGAACACCGCCGAATGGGAAGCGAAAGGATATCGTCTTCCCAAGTTTGACCGCGCTGCAATGATCGAAAAGACAAAAGCCGCCCCCACCTGGCTGCATTTCGGTGCCGGCAATATTTTCAAGGCGTTTCAGGCGGATGCCTGCCAGAGGCTTCTGGATGCAGGAGACGTCACCACCGGCATCATTGCTGCTGAGCGCCGGGAGAAGAAACCCGAAGCAAGCGACAACCTCGCCGTAAAAGTGACGCTTCGTTCTGACGGAAAGGTGGAAAAAGCAGTTGTTGGTTCTATTGCAGAGAAGGTATATCTCTACGGTAATGAAGAGCGCCTGAAAGAAATCTTTGAAAATCCTTCCCTCCAGATGGTGAGCTTCACGATCACGGAAAAAGGCTACAGCCTTGTAGACGGAAAGGGTGATTACCTGCCTGATGTTGCTGCAGATCTTGCCGGCAAGCCCGAGGATGCAAAAAGTTATATGGGAAGGCTCACAGCCCTGCTCTGCGCCCGTTACCTGAAGAACCGCCAGCCTCTCGCCATGGTCAGCATGGATAACTGTTCCCACAACGGTGACAAGCTCAAGGCCGCCATCACAACCTTTGCAAAGGCCTGGGGCGGAAAGGGCTTCAACACCTGGCTGGAAGAATGCGTATCTTTCCCCTGGTCCATGATCGACAAGATCACCCCGGGGCCGGATGCCTCTGTCGCTGCTATGCTGGAAGAAGACGGGCTCCCCGCCGGCACACCGTTTGTCAACGCGGAGGAAAGCGAATATCTGGTTATCGAGGACGCCTTCCCCAACGGCCATCCGCCACTGGAAAAAGCAGGGATCTACTTTACTGACCGTGCAACCGTCGACCGGGTAGAACGCATGAAAGTCTGCACCTGTCTCAACCCGCTGCACACGGCACTTGCCGTCTACGGCTGCCTGCTTGGATACCAACATATCTGGCAGGAGATGCAGGATGAGGATCTGAAGGATCTCGTCAACACCATCGGTTATCAGGAAGGGCTTCCCGTTGTCACAGATCCAGGAATCATCCGCCCGAAGGACTTTATTGACACCGTTGTTAAGATCCGTATCCCCAATCCCTTTATGCCGGACACACCGCAGCGTATCGCAACCGATACCTCCCAGAAGCTTTCTATCCGCTTCGGTGAGACCATCAAGGCATATCTTGCCTCTGACGAGCTGAAGATTGAAAACCTCAAACTGATCCCGCTGGTTTTTGCAGGCTGGCTGCGTTATCTGATGGCTGTGGACGATGAAGGCAATGCCTTTGAACCCAGCCCGGATCCGCTGCTCGCAGACGTTCAGCCCTTTGTAGCGAACTGCAGGCTGGGCGAGAAACCGGATACGGAAGCTCTTCGCCCGCTCCTCTCCAATGCTTCCATCTTCGGAGTGAACCTTTATGAAGCAGGGCTTGCTGAAAAAGTCTGCTCTTATTTTGAAGAACTCACTGCCGGCACGGGTGCCGTACGCGCTACCCTGCACAAATATACCGCAGCAGAGTAATAAAACTTCATCTGTTTATAAGTCGGATGGCGTCGTGTTTCACGACGTCATCCAGTCTTTCCCCCCATAGCGAAAGCCGAGATTTTCTGCTCCTTAGCTTTTGCTGTTTTTTTCTGACAAAACTATTCTACTCTACTTTTACTATAATGGATGCGAGCTATCGGCGGATATTATCAGGACACATCAGGATAATTATAGATGTCTTCACAGTCTGGTTGTACTCACATTCGTACCTGTCAGTAACACCAAAAATACTTCTTGAAAAATCTTATTCTCTTAACTATAATATTTTTTAGAATGTCTTTATCAATCTCGAAATAAGCTATTTGTTTTTGGAAACAGTCCAGAGAACTGTGAAAGTTTTTTCCATCATAATACTTTTTCGGGGGACAGAGGGAGGTTGATACGTTGGATATTTTCCTGCAGGCTTGTGTGAACGGGCTCTTGATGGGCGGGTTCTATTCCCTGATGGGAATGGGCCAGAATGTCATTTTCGGTGTCATGAAGATCGTGAATTTCTGCCACGGTGAGATGCTTATGGTCGGTATGTATCTGACTTATATGCTGAATCAGGTCTTCGGAATGGATCCATATCTATGTGTACCATTTGTCGCAATAATTATGTTCGGGCTTGGCGCGCTGATTCAGCATACGTTGATTACTCCATCCCTCGGAACAAAAAGCTTTACGAACCTGCTGTTTCTCACGGTTGGGCTCGGCTTGCTGTTGTCCAACGGGGCACTGGTGATCTTCGGCTCAGCATATCGAACGATCCCCACCTCTTACGCGCGGACAAATATTTCTCTTGGTATGGTGAATATTCCGCTGCCCAGGCTGATCAGCTTTCTTGTGCTGATTGTGATTTCCATTGCACTATTCATCTTTCTGAAAAAGAGCACAACTGGAAAACAAATCCGTGCCGTCAGCCAAAACCCTGTAGGGGCTGAAGTGGTTGGGATTAACACAAAGAAAATCTATGTCCTGACCTACGGTATTGGAACTGCGCTGGCTGGTATTGCTGGGTCTCTGCTGACAGGATTCTATACCATTTATCCGACGGCAGGTGCCAGTTTTGGCTTCCGTGCACTGATTGTTGTCGTAGTCGGTGGACTGGGTTCTATTCCCGGCGCCTTCTTTGCCGGAATCTTTCTCGGTCTGCTGGAGACAATGGTGGCATTGTTCGTAAGCCCCTCTTACAGCGATCTGATTGTCTTTGTTACCTTTATCGTGATCCTGGTCGTTCGCCAGCTGATTATCCTCAGGAGGAAGTAAATATGAGCGAGAAAATAAAAACCGTCCGGGGCTACCACCGGAATGTGACGATTGTCCTAGGTGTAATTCTGGCTATCTTCCTGCTGATCCCCACATTCGTTAAAAACCCGTATACCCTGAATGTATTTATTCTGATTTTCTATATGTCGACGCTATCCATGGCATGGAACCTGCTTGGCGGTATGACTGGGCAAAACTCTCTGGGTCACGCAGCTTATATGGGTCTTGGCGCATATGCGGCCAGCATGCTAATCACAAAAGCGCATATGAATCCATGGCTGAGCGCTGTTCTGGGAGTAATCATCGTCGGGCTGGTAGCCGGTGTGATTTTCTATCCTTGCTTTATCCTGAAAGGCCCTTACTTTACCCTGGTATCCATTGCATTCGGTGAAGCGCTCAGACAGTTTATCATCAACAGCAGCTTTTTCGGCAGAGCCAGCGGCATTGGCCTTCCATTCGGCCGTGATTCATGGCTTAACTTCCGTTTCGGATCCAAAGAGCCCTACTACTATGTAGGTCTGGCGATGGTGCTGCTGGTTTACCTGATCATGAAGAAGATTGAGCGGTCTCGTATGGGATACGCCCTTCGAACCATCCGTGAGGATGAGGACGCTGCGGCAGCTATCGGTATCAACCCAATGAAATATAAAATTATGGCTGTAGTGGTCAGCGCCATGGTCGCCGGGCTGGTGGGCTTCTTCTATGCCAGCTATATCCGTTACATTGATCCGGAAATGATGGTTCAGGCAAAGTCCACAGAATCTGTTCTTCCCGCTGTTGTAGGCGGTGCAGCGTTTGTAGAAGGACCGCTGGTCGGCGGGTTGATCATGATTCCCCTGAGTGAATTCCTTCGGGCAAAATTCAGCTCCATCCTGCCGGGAATCAATATGCTGATGTACGCAATCGTATTGCTGGTCGTGATTCGGTTCAGGCCTGCGGGCATTCTTGGATGGTACGACCACAGTAAATTCAAGACCTTTATCGATACGAAGATTCTGAGAAAGCCTCCGATTGAGGTCATCGAGGAAGTTGAAATGATGAAGCAGCAGGGAAAGGAGGCGTAACCCGATGGAAAAGACTCCTATCATTGAGGTTCAGCATATAACCAAAAGATTTAAGGGACTGACCGCAGTCAAGGATGTTTCTTTCTCTATTCGGGAAGGAGCTATTACCGGTATGATCGGCCCCAATGGTGCTGGCAAATCTACAACCTTTAATATGATCTGCGGATATTATCCTCCGACGGAAGGAAAAATATTCTTCCGAGGCAAGGATATCACCAACAAAAAGGCATATGATTACACCAACATGAAAATTGCCCGGACATTCCAGATCATGAAGCCGTTAAAGAATCTGAGCGTACTGGAAAATGTTGTAGCCAGCTGCTATTTCGGTCACGCAGCGGCAAAAAACCAGCGGGAGGCCCGCGAGCGGGCAATGGACATCTTGCAGTTTACCGGATTATTTGAAAAACGCCATGTTCTTTCCAAGGATATGGGTACTCCGGATCAGAAACGTCTGGAAATGGCGCGTGCCCTGGCGACAAAACCGGAGCTTCTATTTCTGGATGAGAACATGGCAGGGCTGAATCCTGCCGAAACGGAAGCTGCTATTGAACTGATTCGGGAAATCAACAAGAGCGGTGTCACGATCTTCCTGATCGAGCATATCATGCAGGCTGTCGTCAGCCTCTGTGAAGAAGTGATTGTGCTGCATCACGGCGAGAAGATCGCGGAAGGTACGCCGGAGCAGGTCATGAACGATCCTCTGGTCATGGAGGTTTATCTCGGGACAAAAGGGGGCGCTGCTCATGCTTAAAGTACAGGGCCTTCGGGCTGGATACGGAGCAATCAACATTCTCTGGGATATAGATTTTCAGATTTCCGAGGGAGAAATTGTGGCAATCCTGGGATCCAACGGGGCAGGGAAAACTACAATGGTTCGGGCTCTGACCGGGATGATCCGTCCAAGTGCCGGAACAGTGGAGTTTAACGGAGAAGACTTGGCGAAAAAAAGCTCCCGGTATATTCTTGAAAAAGGGATTGTACAGGTTCCGGAAGGACGGCAGATCTTTACCGAAATGACTGTTCTGGAAAATCTGGAGATGGGAGCTTTCAACAAGAAGACAAGAGAAGCTTTCCAGGAAAATCTGAAAACAGCATATCAGCGCTTTCCTCGGCTGGAGGAGCGGTCCAGGCAGGCAGCGGGTACCCTGTCCGGCGGAGAACAGCAGATGCTGGCCGTTGCCCGTGCTCTGATCGGGATGCCCCAGCTGCTGATTCTGGATGAGCCTTCCCTTGGTCTGGCACCGAACATCGTGGACGATATTCTTCAGGTAGCGTCAGACATGGCCAGGAAAGACAACATCTCCGTCCTGCTTGTGGAGCAGGACATCACCAAAGCGCTGGCCTGTGCGGATCGCGGATATGTGATTGAGAACGGGCGGATTGCGTTGGAAGGTTCATCGGCTGAACTTTCTGCCAACGAACATGTAAAGAAAGCCTATCTGGGTATTTGATTGGTTTGCATCTCTCTGCTTTCCGACGCCTGAAACACCGGAACCGTCAGAGAAACTGCTATGTTGATAACCGCCGCTGGCAGTTCGGCGCGCATCATAGAAGAAAAAGAAACACATCATGAATTAGGAGGAAAAAACACATCATGAAAAAGCTGATTGCTTTCCTGGGCGTCCTTGCGATGCTCCTGACGATGGTCTCCGGGATTTCCTTTGCTGAGGGAGATACCATTAAAATCGGTACCATCTATGCCATGAGCGGCGGCAACGCGGCTATCGGCGAAAACATCCTGCGTGGCATCAATTTTGCTGTGGATGAGATCAATGCCAAAGGCGGCGTAAACGGCAAGATGCTGGAAATCGTACAGGGTGACCACGCCGGAGATCCTCAGACCGGCAAGTCCGAAGCAGAGCGCCTGATCAACCAGGAGCATGTTGACGTCATCATGGGCTGCCATATGTCCGTTGTGACCGACGTTGTGGCCCAGGTTTGCACAATTAATCAGGTTCCCATGATCACCGCCATCTCCACGCTGGACATGCTGTCCAACGCCGATCACGAAGCCTATGAGTATTTCTTCCGCCTGTGCCCGCTGAACAGCGTGTATGTGCGGGATATGCTGCAATATCTGAAGGATGCCTCCGAACAGACCGGTGAAGAAATTAAGAAGATTGCGATCTTTACCGACCGTGCTGCAATCGGTCAGGAACTGATCCGTTGCGTCGAACTGTTCAAGGATGAATTCGGCTTCGATCTGGTTGCTACTGTTGACTATTCCAGCAACGCTACCGACCTGAGTGCTCAGGTGCTGGCACTGAAGCAGGCAGATCCTGATGCCATCCTGTGCGACAGCTACATCGGCGATGCAACCCTGTTTGTCCAGACTCTGACTGCTCAGAACTACATCCCGAAGATGATCGTCGCAAAAGCGAACGGGTTCACTGATCCGGCCTTCATCACCAACTTGGGTGCTGCTGCCAACGGTGTGGCTTCCGTTGTTGAGTTCAATCCTGACCTGATCAACGGTAAGGAAATCAATGAAGAGTTCAAAGCAAAGTATGGCGTAAACATGAATGGACATTCCGCAGAGAGCTACACTGTGGTTTGGCTGTTCAAGACTGCACTGGAAGCAGCCGGAACGACAGACGGAACCGCTGTGCGTGATGCTATCGCTGCACTGGAAATCGATGGCGAATTCCCCGGCGGCCGGAAGATCATCCTGCCTTACGACAAGATCAAGTTCGAAAATTATGATCTTGCCGGTGAACCCCACTATCGTGATAACACCTCTGCTTCTGTGGCAATCGCCCAGGTGCAGGATGGTGAGTGGAAGACTGTTTGGCCGTTCAGCTTCACCGACACGCAGATTCTTTATCCCGCTCCTCTGAAGTAATTTCAGAAAAATAAAAGTATTCGCTATAACTGCCAGGAGACAGAGGTCAGTCCTCTGTCTCCTTTTTTAATTGAAAAGTCATGCGCAAAACAGCGACAACAAAATTGACACGGCATTCTGGAACGTGTATAATTCTATTTAAGCAATACTTTTGTTTATTATTACTAACTATCAGAAGGACGTTAATGATCATGCGAGATTTATACAGCATCGGTGAAATGGTAATTGACTTCATTCCCGGCAGCGAGCCGGCAAGCTATCTTCGCAAAGCGGGCGGTGCCCCTGCTAATGTGGC
>JAGCAN010000285.1 GCA_017652685.1 Oscillospiraceae bacterium | reverse complement strand
GTGTGGACGGTGTGGTTCGCGGTGAGCCGTTTGAGGCCTGTGTCGGAATCTGCGAGGATGGTGTTTACCTGGCTTTTCCGAATGCCGTGGAAGAGAAATACTTTATCAGCAAAGACACGCTGGCCGATGTCTATGGTGACAAAGCCAGTGATTATGGCATTCAAATCAGTGCCGGGAATGTGGATGTCGGAGGGATCGTCTCAACACTGGATATGGACGCGCTGTCCGAGAACCTCGGAAAGTATGCCGGCATCCTTGCAGGTTTTGTGAAAGAAGAGAACACTGTGACTGTCTCCGGCGATTATGAGCTCGCAGGGCTCGGGGAAATCGTGACGGGCGACTATGTCATCTTTACTCCGACGAAGGAAGACTGGAGCAGCCTGATCAGAGGCCTGCTGGAAACACTGCAGTCTGACGAAGAGCTTTTGCAGCTTATTGAAGAGGGCATTACCGTTGCGGCACAGGAAGAAGGCACATCCCCCGAAGAGACGATGCAGACCATCAGGGATCTGATCGCTTCCGGGATCGAGAATGCCGATACCTTTGCCAGCTTCCTGTCCAGCCTCAGATTTACACTCGTTACTACGGAAGCCGGACCAGCTGCTTTGAAGGCGGAGATGCCAGGAATGTTCGGCATCGGCTATGAAGGCTTCGGTTCCCTTGCGGATACCAGAAGAGATGCAATCGTGATGTATGATGATTCCGGTGCTGAAATTGTCGCCCTCAATACGATTTCCATGACGGAAAACGGCATGATGGGCAAACTCACCATCGACATGCTGGATGTGGAAGTACGCTATGCATTTGGCGACGGTTCTCCTTACTTCAGCCTCTATGCAGGCATGGGTGAAGAGATCGGGGCACAGCTTACCGTGGCAGATGCGGAAGAGGGCGTGCTGGCAGAAGCCGTTTACAACAGCTTTGATGCTGAAACAGAGGAAGAGCAGCTCGCCGTTATTGACCTTCTTGTCACGGATACGGACGAGCAGGTTGAACTGCCCGAAGGTGACTGGACGGAGCTGAAGACGGAAGAAGAAATCAAAGCCGCCGCACAGGCGATTCGTGACGCCATTTTTGCAGACGTCGAAGCATAAATCATAAAACAGTAGAAATGGCTGCCCGGTCGGGCAGCCATTTTTTAGTCCTGTTTTCTTTGCATTTGTCTTCTCTTTCGGCTGGTGTAGCGTTCCAGATGCCCCTCATTCAGAAATTCCGCAAGCACAAGCTGGTTGTAAACCGGAACGGGACAGGAGGTATAATCCAGCTTTCTGTGATACTCCTCCAGCAGATGATCCGGGAGAATCATAAAAGCCGTCCGAAAGGAGGAAGCAAGAAGCTTTGAAAAGGTATTGAGATAGATTACCTGCTCCGGAAGCAGGGAAGCGACCGTCTCAATGCGACTGGTCAGCGGGGCAAACTCCGAAGCGTAATCATCCTCTACTATCATCGTTCCGTTCTGCTTCGCCCAGGAGGCGTATTCCCGCCGCCTGGCAGCCGGTGCCGTCACGCCGCTCGGATAGCTGTGAAAAGGCGTCACATGCAGCACATCCGCCCCGGAGGCCTGCAGAAGCACAGGGTCGATCCCGTCCTCCCCGATGGGAAGCATGATACACCGGGCACCGTTGGCTTCATAAGCCCTGCGGATGGTTTCGTAAGAAGGATCTTCCAGGGCAAAGAGCCTGTTTCTGCCCAGGAGCTGAACAATCAGCCCGTACAGGTATTCCGAACCGGAGCCGATGATAATCTGCTCGGGGCGAACGTTCCTTGCATGGCTCCTGCCAAGCCAGGAAGCAATTGCTGCCTGCAATTCTTCACATCCGCTGCTGGGAGAACTGGAGAGAATCTGCCGGTCGTATTCGCTGAGCACATTGCGCATGGTTTTTGCCAGCAGAGAGAAAGGAAAATCGTCCGGCGCGGTGCGGGAAGCCCGCATATCCTCCAGAGTGGGCCGTTTCGGAATGGAGGCGGGAGAAACCGTTCCGCCGAAGGAGACAACCATTCCGCTGCGCGGCTTCGACTCGAGATATCCCTCGTCACAGAGCAGGGAGAGTGCGTGCTCTATGGTGATAACACTGATCCCGAGCTCCGCCGCCATCACCCGTTTGGAGGGCAGCTTTGCACCTTTTGGCCAGACTCCGCTGATAATATCCTGCCGCAGCTGATGGTAGAGCTGCAGATAAGCGCTTTCGCCGATGTGTTTCCGGATGATATAGTTCAATTACTTGCCGCTGATCACGCGCATGGCCGGAGCCTGTACCCCGTTCTCGCCGAGCTTCTCGGTGACAGACTGGGTCAGATCGAAATAAACATCCCAGTAATCTGCCGTTTTGCACCAGGCACGGGATGTGAACTGCATGGCTTCATTGGTCCCTCCGGAGAGACGTGCAAACGGAGCAGGATCCTTCAGCACCTTCTCATTTGCGGAGAGGACTTCCAGACTCAGGTTCTGAATAGCGGCTGGATCCTCAGTTTTTGCACAGGCGAAGCTGAGATCGACGCGGCGGGTATCCTCGGCCGAGTAGTCTACAATGTTTGCATTCATCAGCGAACCGTTCGGAACATGGATTCTGCAGTTGTCCACCGTGTTGAG
>JAGCAN010000284.1 GCA_017652685.1 Oscillospiraceae bacterium | reverse complement strand
CGCCATAAACGGTGTAAGAATAAGGTTGACCACAAGGCCGAAAAGAATCAGCGCCAGCCCGTAATTTCCGGTCCAGTCATAGAGCTTTAGCATCAACCACGCAAAGGGTCTGGTAATGGTGGCCCACATAGGAAACTCCTCAATGAATGATAATGATATTTCCGCTTACGGTACGGGGTCATAAATGTCACAGTCAGGCCCGTGGAAGGGATGACAGCGACAGATGCGTTTCAAAGCAAGCCATCCGCCCTTCAGAGCGCCGTATTTTTCGATGGCTTCCAACGCATATTGCGAGCAGGTGGGAATAAAGCGGCAGCATGCCGGCCGTGCAGGGGAGATATATTTCCGATAGAACCGGATGAAGGCAATCAAAATACTCTTCATTCGCATTTCTCCGCAGGATAAAGACCAAGTTTGCCGCACGCGGTGACAAACGCACTTTCCATTTTTCTGTAATCTCCGTTTACACATCGGGAACGCGCAACGATAATCATATCGATTCCGCTTTTCATGCATGCTGAATTCAGTCGGTAGATTTCACGAAGCTGCCGCCGCACCCGGTTGCGCGTCACGGCGTTGCCGAGTTTTGCCGATACGGTAAAACCCACTCGGCTAACAGCCTGTCCGTTTTTGCGACAATAGACCACAAGATAGGGTGTTACAGCACTTTTTCCCTTGGAATAGAGACGCCGGAAATCGCTGTTCTTTTTTAAAGTGTAGCGTGAATCCAAGCGTAGCCTCCTCCGGAAAACTCCTGTGAAATAACCACAGGGTGGATTGCTCCACCCCAAAAACTGCTGTTATATATTCCCGGTAGTGAAAGCAAGCAAAACTCAGGCGCTGAGAGTTGCTCTGCCCTTAGCCCTACGTGCAGACAGGACCTTACGTCCGTTCGCAGTCTTCATTCTGGCACGGAAACCATGAACCTTGCTGCGCTGACGTTTTTTCGGGTGATAAGTACGTACTGTTGCCATTAGAGAACTCCTTTCTTTCTCACCGGGAATCTCCCGATCCATAATACTCAACATCGGGATTTCTCCCGAAGTAGTTGACAAACGATTCGGCATAGCCTCTGAGGGCGCTGCCGAGTGTTGATTATACAGTATAATAAGGAAGCTTGTCAATAAAAAATATATGTGAAAATCGGGAAAAAAGCTGTCTTCTTTACGGTGAAAAAGATAAAAGGAAGATTTCCTAAAAAAACTGTTGCATTTCTCTTCAAGCTGTGCTAATATACTCGGGCAGTAAAAAAGTATGCGTTGTTAGCTCAGCTGGATAGAGCGTCTGGCTACGGACCAGAAGGTCGGGGGTTCGAATCCCTCACAGCGTGCTCACAGGATCCCCGAAACATTTCTGTTTCGGGGATCTTTGCTAAACAGAAAAAGGAGAGTAACCATGAAAAAGGTTCTGACGGCAATACTTAGTATTGTACTGCTTTTGCAGAGTGCCCCTGCAGTATTTGCTGGTGATGATACACCTCAACAAGAAATCGCCGAACTTCCACTGGAGAATATTGACCTTTCCTCCACAGATAAGGAGGAAAAAGATATAGTAAATATCCTTTTGCTTGGCACAGACGAAAAACTCGCTTATACGCACGATGTCGGCAGGTCTGACTGCATAATGCTCGTCTCTCTTGACAATCATACAGGCACTATCAAGCTGATCTCTTTTGAGCGCGGTATTATGGTAGAAGTTCCGACGGAGCAGGCTGAAGGGAGAACATCCGACCTGCTGACGCATGCATACCATTGGTGCGGGGCGGATTTTATGGTGGATACTATAGAAAAATATTTCGATGTGGAAATTGATGGATATGCACAGGTCGACTTTTATGAGTTTGAGAAAGTCATTGACGCCATCGGCGGCATAGATGTTGAAATCGAGTATATGGAAGCGATTATGATGAATCATGCCGAGCCGGTGCAAACACAGGCTCACATGCTGCTTGGGAAGAATCATCTCAATGGGCATGACGCCATGGTTTACTGCCGCCTGCGTTCGCCGGATGATGACTGGGCCAGACAGGGAAGACAGCGCAAGACCGTTCAGGCTGTGATCGACAAGGTCAGCACGATGAATGCTGCAGAGGTTGTCTTACTGATGGATGAGGTTCTGCCACTGCTCCACATGGATATTCCGGCCTCAGTTATAGCGGTGCTTGCTCTGCACGCCGGGATGTTCCTCAATACCGAGGTGCAGCAGCTTCAGGTTCCAGAAAAGAACCAGGAGGCTGACGGATCGATTGCCTGTAATTTTGGTGCTGAGGCTGAAAGGATTAAAGCATTTTTGGCACAATAAAGTCGCCGTTTGCGTTATTTCTGTCAAAGCTTGCCGAGAAAAACCGTCGTTTTCAAAAGGAACGGCGGTTTTTATTTTGTGTTGAATTCTCTAGGAAAAAACGGTATAATATTATAATTCATGAAGTGGCAGGAGACCGGAATGAAGATATTGGCAGTCGGAGATGTGTGCGGGCAGCCTGGGCTCAGTTTTCTGGAAAATCATCTGAAACAATACCGGGAAGAACATAAAATTGATTTTTGCGTTGTCAATGGAGAAAATGCAAATGTCGTCGGTATTACTCCTAAACAGGCGGATGTGATTCTGAAAGCAGGGGCGGATGTTGTTACACTCGGGAACCACACATGGACACGGACAGAGCTCCAGCCATATTTGAATGAAAGAAAAAGAATCCTTCGTCCTGCAAACTATGGGCCGCAATGCCCCGGGAGAGGGATCAACACCTTCCGTACAGCATATGGAGAGATTTGCGTTCTGAACCTTCTTGGCAGATTTACTCTGGATAACAATACCGACAACCCGTTCGTGATTGCGGATGGGTATATGCGGGAGATCAGAGAAAAAATCATTCTTGTGGATTTTCATGCGGAGGGAACGAGCGAAAAACGAGCGATGGGTTTTCTCCTGGATGGGAAGGTGAGCGCCATTTGGGGGACACATACACATGTTCAGACCTCGGATGCATGCGTTCTTCCCAAAGGAACAGGGTACATTACAGATCTTGGCATGACAGGGCCGGTGGATTCCGTTCTGGGGATTGATCCGGAACAAAGTATCGGGAAGTTTATGGGGGATCCGCCCATGCGTTATAATTCCGCTTCCGGGCCGTGCAAGCTGGAAGGCTGTGTGTTTGAGATCGATCCGGATACGGGGAAGTGCCTTTCTGCTGAAGGAATCAGGCTTATATGAGTAAAATCAGAATTCTTCATACGGCAGATCTGCATATGGACTCTCCGTTCGAATCACTTTCCGAAGGAAAAGCAGCGATCCGAAGAGCGGAGCTGAGGTCTCTTCCGAAGAAAATTGCTGCGCTGGCGATTAGGGAAAAAGTTGATGTGGTACTGTTGAGCGGAGACCTTCTAGACGGAGAAAGTGTCTACCGGGAAACAGCAGACGAGCTTGTCCGGTATCTGCGTAAAATTCCTGCGCCTGTTTTTATTGCACCGGGAAACCATGATTATTACAGCAGCAGTTCGGTTTATGCGAGGATGGATCTTTCAAACAATATTTATCTGTTTCGAAAAAATACCATTGAGCAGTATGAATTCCCGGAAAAGGGGTTTCGTGTCTTCGGAGCAGCGTTTACGGGAAAAGACTCACCAGCCTTGCTGCGTGGTTTCCATGCCGTACGGACAGACGGGATGCTAAACCTGATGTGCATCCACGGGGAAACAGACGCGCCAAAATCTCCCTACAATCCGATTACAACGGAGGAAATTGCAGAAAGCGGTCTGGATTATCTGGCACTCGGCCATATCCACAAGGCGAGCGGGATGCAAAGAGCCGGCGGCACACGATATTCCCAACCGGGATGTCCGGAAGGGCGGGGATTTGACGAACAGGGGAGAAAGACGGTCAATCTCGTGGAATATGAAAATGGAGCATGGTCTTTACGTTCTGTACGGATTGCATCGAGGCTTTACGAACAGATTACCGTAGATGTTACCAATACAGATCCTCTGTTTGCTATTCAGATGGCCCTGCCAGACGACACCGTGCGAGATATTTATCGTATTATCCTGAAAGGTGAGACAGATGGACCGGTCGATCTGAAGCATGTGTCAGAGCAGCTTTCGGAGTATTTTTTCGAAGTTCAGCTGAAGGATGAAACCCGGCTGAAAGAGGAAGTCTGGGCCAGAGCCGGTAGCGATACGCTGCGTGGGCTGTTTCTCTCGAAAATGAAAGCACGGTACGATGCTGCAACGCAGGAAGAAAAAAGCAGAATCGAACAGGCTGTGCGATGGGGAGTGGCGGCGCTAGACAACCGCGAGGAGGTAGTCCGGCATGAAAATCAATAAGCTGACAGCTTCCTTCGGAAAATTTAATAATGAATCGATTGCGTTTCACAGCGGTCTGAACATCATCGAAGCGCCGAACGAAAGCGGGAAATCGACCTGGTGCGCGTTCATTCTGGCTATGCTGTATGGGGTTGACAGTTCAGAGCGTACCAAAACCGGAACGCTTCCCGTAAAGCAGCGCTATGCTCCCTGGTCCGGAGCTCCGATGGAAGGAACTGCTGAACTGACGGCAGATAACTGTGATATTACGATCATCCGTTCGACAAGGTTGAAAAACGCTCCCATGAGGGAATTCTCGGCTGTCTATACGGGCACCAATATTCCGGTAGAAGGTATGAATGCCACAAATGCGGGTCAAATGCTAACGGGTGTTTCTCGCGATGTCTTTGCCAGGAGTGCTTTCGTCGGGCAGGGGGCAGCTGCTGTAACCGGAAGCCCGGAGATGGAAAAGAGAATCCAGTCCATTTTTTCGACTGGAGAAGAGGAAATATCATTTTCAGAGGCAAATGACCGGTTGGCTGCCTGGCAGAGAAAACGCAGTTATCGTCAACAGGGGTTTCTCCCGGAGATTGGCGCGAAAATCAGCACGCTGAAAGAATCTATCGGACAGGCTGATTCTACTGCAGCTGAAATCAGGGCTGCCGAAGAAGAACTGGACACATGCGAAGAAAAATGCAGTGAATTAGAGTCCGACGTGATCCAGGCAAGAAGAGAGCGCCGGAAGCAGATGTTTCGGGAGATTGACGCAGCCCGGTCCGATGCGAGGCGGCTTGCGGAAGAGCAGAATGCAGCACTGGAAGAGCTCAATGACAGACGAAATGATCTTCGAGAAAGCCTTTTCGGCAGAAGGAGTGCAGCATCCGTTGAAGCGGAAGCAGAAAAAGACCTCTCCAGGTTGGAAGAACTGAATACAGAAAAGAAAGCGAGTCTTTTGTGGTTGCCGGCAATGCTGTGTTTTCTACTCGCGCTTGCAGGCGCTGTTGTGTATCAACAGATGTTCACGCACCTCGCAGTGATTCTTGTGGCGGCGGTTTTTTGCGTGGCTGCTATGGTGTTTTTTGCCTTTTATGTTCGGCAGCGTTCTGCTTTGCAGGAAGCACAGGAGGAATCACTATCTATCCTGCGAAAATACAAGGCGGATGATTCAGAGGGAATTGTCCAGAAGCTTG
>JAGCAN010000283.1 GCA_017652685.1 Oscillospiraceae bacterium | reverse complement strand
GACGGATACGCACGAGTCGAGCGAATCTCCTTTGAAGCGTTCAATGAAGCTGGAGATTTTTACAAAGCAGTAGAAGGATATAAAGAGCACTACGGATGCTATCCTGAGAGAGTGCTGGTCGACAAGATCTACAGGAATCGTGAAACAATTGCCTGGTGCAAGGAACGTGGCATCCAGATTACAGGCCCGGCGCTCGGTAGACCTCCCAAAGACAAGGAAATCACAAAGCAAGCAAAGAAACAGGAGTACCAGGATATCTGTGATCGGAACATTGTTGAAGGCGAATTCGGTGTTGGAAAACGGGCTTATGGACTGAACCGGATCATGGCCCATCTCCTGGAAACCTCGGTATGTGTGATTGGTGTGGCACTGCTCTGCATGAATCTGGCAAAGAGGCTCAGGTCTCTTTGTTTTGACCTTTTTTATTTATGGATTACGAAACTGGCTTCAATGCTACCTGTTCAGGTGTACGCCTGAAATTTGGGGTGGTTGTGGAGTAGACTCTAAGTTAGGCGTTTTTTGGTTGCCATTTTACAGCACATATGGGATAATGTTTTCATGGAGAATGCTTATTGCCGGATTACGGAAGAAATTCAGCATGGTAGGGGCTGTGTTTTTCCTCTTCAAGTTGCATATACTGTCCCTCTATGACCGGGCTTATGCCCGCGGAGAACGGATAAAAAGAAACTGTCAGAGAGGAGAAAAAGAACTGTTATGGAAAAGAACTACAGAGCCGAACTGACAGGCGTGTTCGGGGATCCCGTGGAAGGAAATCCGACCGGTGTCATGGAAGAGGCGGCATACGAGGCACTTGGCCTCAATTTTCGGTACATCACGATGAAGGTGACGCCGGACGGATTCCCCGATGCGATGAAAGCAGTCAGGGCAATCCATATGAAGGGCGTCAATCTGACCATGCCGCATAAGATTAAAGTTCTTCCCTATCTGGACGAGCTGTCACCAGCGGCAAAGATTATCGGGGCCGTGAACACAGTTGTTGTCCGCGAAGACGGGACCCTGTTCGGTGAAAATACGGATGGAAAGGGCTTTGTTGAGGCGCTGCTCCGTTGCGGAGAAAGCCCCGAGGGGAAGAATATCGTAATTCTGGGGGCGGGCGGTGCTGCACGCGCGATTGCGGTCGAGTGCGCGCTGGCCGGCGCGAGAAAGATCACGGTTGTGAATCGCACCGCTCAAAGAGCCCGGGAACTGGCTGACCTGATCCGTTCAGAAACGGCCTGTGAGGCTGTCGCGGCAGGCTGGGAAGCGGGGCAGGGCATCCCGCAGGATACGGATATCCTGATCAATGCGACCAGCATAGGCCTCGGAGAAGACAGGGCGAATCGGCCTGACATTGACTATGATACGATCAGACCCGGCATGACGGTGAGCGATGTGGTGTTCAATCCGTCGAACACGCTGTTCCTGCAGGCTGCCGCCGAGCGCGGGGCGAAAACGGTGAACGGTCTCGGGATGCTCGCCTGTCAGGGAGCGAGGAATTTCACGCTGTGGACCGGAAGGGATGCGCCGCTTAGCGTGATGATCGATAAGCTGAAGGAAGAGTTTGGCGAGGGTCAGGATACATCGCTGTGACGGGAACAGGCAGGGAGAATGCGGTGCCCAGATCAGGTATTCCTTGACGTCCCCCCTTTGGAGTAAGATAAGCTTCAAGAAGCTGTGAGCAAGGATCGTAAACAACGATTTTCAACCGCGGCAGGAGGATTATGATATGGATTGTACAGCGCCGTTTGCGGGAAACAAAAAACCCGTGAGCGGCGCTTTGCGTTTCGCGTATTCCGGAAGAGAGGTGGCAGAAATGGGTAAAAAGGGATTCTTTGTTATATGCATGGCCGTTCTGTGCCTGCTGTGCGCGGCGGCTTTAGCTGCTGATCCAGAGTACTGGGTTTTGATTCGGCCCGGCAGCGAGGGCAGCACCGAGGCTAACTTTGGGTATGGTATGTGGTTTACTTCAGCTAACGGGACGATTGCTTCCTCGTTTGTAACGGCAAAGGATGGCCAGTTCTTTCGGGATGAAGACGGCAATATGCATATTAAAGTGAGTGATTATTATTCTCCAGAGTGGATTACACCGGCTGATGGCTATGTCTTTAACGGCTGGGAAGCTGTGGAAGGAGCCGAAAGAGCCGAAGGAGCCGAAGAAAACGATCCATCCGATTTTAAACTGACGGCGCAGTCAGCAATCATTCAGGCGAGATGGAGCAAATCATGGTTCGAATACTGGATTACAAGAGAAAATTCAGCGAATACATGTGCGATCACCGGTGCGAATTACGACCTCAATAAAGTTACAGAGATTTTCCTTCCGGCAACCATAAACGGTCTCACCGTCAACAGATTTGATGTCAGTTTGGAGGGCCTACGCGATCTTAGTGCGGTCATGATTTACAAGGATTTCTCCATTGGCAGGCTGCCGTCTTTCAAGAATTGCAAGAGTTTGAAAAATATTCATACCGTGAACCATATGGGGATAATCTCCCGCAAAGATACCCTGCCGGATTCCATAACGGAGATCGGAGCCGGTACATTCGCGGGCACAAAAATCATGAGGCTTGACATGCCAAACGTAGAGCGTGTTGTAACCGGTGTTTCCGGCGCATTTGAGAGCTGCAACAGCCTTCAGTCTGTCACCTTTGGCAAGGCGGCTTCCATCGATTCTCGAGCATTTTCGAATATTTCCAAAACCGGCATCGAATGCACGGTCACATATCCGGGCACGAAAGCCAACTGGTCGTGGGACGCTTTCATGTATTCTCCAAATCTGCTCGTGGAATGTAATGACGGTAGCTGCGGCTGGTGCGGCGACCAATGGACGACAGAAATGGAAATGTACGGCGGAAGCTGCGTCCACTGGACACAGGATCTGAACGGCAATCTGACCGTTGACAGCTTTGGCTCTGCCGAAGACTTGTATGAGAACCGTAAAACTGCACAGATCGTGAGAAGCCATAACGCCATTCCCCTAAATGCAAAAACATTGACGATTAAGCATGTATATGGTATTGATGATAATGCTTTTAGAAACCAACAAGAACTTACAAAAGTAAGTCTTCCGGAGGACCTTACTAGCATCGGGTCCAGAGCCTTTTTTGATTGCACCGCACTTACGAGTAT
>JAGCAN010000282.1 GCA_017652685.1 Oscillospiraceae bacterium | reverse complement strand
GCCGGTGCTACCGGAAACGGTTGGCATGATCAACCGGGAGACCTTTTCCCTCATGAAGCCGACCGCATACCTCATCAACACTTCAAGAGGCATCCTGATAAAAGAAAACGACCTGATTGAGGCGTTGAGGAACGGCGTGATAAAGGGAGCTGCACTTGACGTATATGAAGAAGAGCCACTGGGAGAGAGCCCTTTGCGAATGCTTGAAAACGTGCTTTTGTCCCCGCACTGCGCAGGAATGTCAAAGAATGCCATACTGGAAATTGCTAACGGAAACAAAGAAAACATTCTGGCAATTTCTCAAGGCAGAAAATGCCGGAATGTTATAGTGGGTCCTTTCCCGAACAGGATATGGAACGGTTAAGAAACCGATTCTGACTAAAAATCAGAGCGAGCCGAGGTAAGTGACGGTTTCATTATCGACTGTGACAAAGCCGAGGTTTGCAAGAAATGTGAGGCGCTCTTCAAATTTTGCGGATCTCTCCGCGGTTATTTCGGGCTCATCGGAAGCACAGTAGAGAGTATAAAGCCGGTCTTTCGGCAAAGGGCCGTACTGCGCTATCGCCCCCAGGAGGGTTGCATCGTAATCTCCCATGAAATAAAGTTCCTTTCAACAACGAAGGGAGGGCATTAAGCCCTCCCTTGCTTGCTTGTATCTATAGGAGTGAAAAGCTGATTTAATCAGCCTGCCTGCTTTTTACCGCTGGCTGCAAAAGCCCAGAACGCTGCCAGGCAGATTGCAGACACAACGTACCAGATTGCCGGGCTGCCGCCGAAGAAGTCGATCATCTGGCCGGCCAGAACGAAGGCCATCACGATGGGAACGACAAACTTCACGCAGACCCGATAGAAATTCTTGAAGCCTTCGGAAGGATCGCCGTGGGCGACTTCATCCAGCACGAGCTCGGGGCTTCTCTCCCAGCCGATCATCAATGCCATCAACATGGCGCCGAGAGGCATTGCGATACCTTCAGACCAGCAGTCCATGAAGTCGAGGAAGCAGTCGAGGAAGACAGGAGGAGCCGAAATGCCAAGCAGGCTTGCCGGGCTGAAGTTGGAGCCCAGACCGTCAGCTGCAACAACGACAGCCTCGATGAGGATGAGCAGGGAAACGATGAGAACGTTGCGCTTACGGGTATCCGTCTCGCCCTTGGCCAGATCCTTATCGATCCAGTGAGCGGCGATGGTCTCCATCAGGGAGATGGCGGAAGAAATAGCAGCAATCAGAACCAGCACATAGAAGATGACACCGAAGAGAGGACCAATCTTGCCCATGTTGGTGAACACGTCCTGAAGGGTGACAAAGAGGAGGTTCGGGCCGCCGAGCTTGATCTGGCCAACAGGAGTGCCCTGTGCAATGCCGTTTGCAACAGCAGCGGGGATAACAGCGATACCGGCCATCAGAGCGATGAGAGTATCGGAGAAGACTATAATAACGGAGTTTTTAACAAGATTCTCTTCCTTGCTGAGGTAGGAGCCATAGGTGAGGATGGCGCCCATTGCCAGAGACAGGGAGAAGAACATCTGGCCACCGGCCGTACCGAGAACGCTGACAAGATTCGGTGAGGACTCAATGAATCCGCCCTTTACTGCATAGCCGGGAACGAACATGAACTTCAGGCCTTCAACAGCATTGGGGAGCGTGAGGGAACGGACGATGATGATGAGAAGCATCACTGCGAGAGCCGGCATACCGACTTTATTGAAGCGCTCAATACCGCCGGAGACACCGCCCTGCACAATGATCATGCAGATGACGATAAACAGTGTGGTGAAGACGACACAGCCGAGCGGGGTTGTGAGCATGGCGCCGAATACTTCACCGCCGGACATTGCGACTGCCTCGTTGCCGAAGCTGAGCTTGGTCATATTCAGAGCAATGTACTGCAGGCAGTAACCGCCGAGAACAGTATAGAAGCTCATGATAAAGAACGGGGCAATTGTTGCGAGCCAGCCGATCCACGCAAACTTCTTGGATACCTGATTATATGCGTCAATCGGGCTGAGTTTTGTTTTACGGCCGACAGCCAGCTCTGAGCACATGATGATCATGCCGACAAAGACCGCCAGCAGCAGGTAGACAATCAGGAAGACAAATCCGCCGCACTTACCCATCTTGTACGGGAAGCCCCAGATGTTGCCAAGACCGACCGCCGAACCAATCGCTGCCATGAGGAAACCAAAGTTTGAGCCAAAGGAACTGCGTTTGTTTTCCATAGTTTAATCTCCTTTTCCATGAATTTCTCGGTTTGAAAAATTCCAAAACGATAAAAGCATTGTACCACGTCATTAGTATTTTGCATACTGAAAAAGAGTAAACTATCTATGAGAATATTTCATAGATGGGATTTTGAATCCGGCTTGCCGTTGAGCAAGCCGGGGGTGGGATAATGTTGTGCGCTTTGAGTGCGTCCTATTGCTCGCGAAGGGAACAGGAACCTTCGATTCCAATGCTCCGTCGCGAGCTAATAGTATTAGAGTAATGGGAAGAGGGAGTTAACACTTATAAGCTGAAAAATCAGACGAAATGGGTTGAAGAATGACAGCGGATGAAAGTTATGGGCGGGGGAAGCCGTTGAGCTGGTAATAATTG
>JAGCAN010000034.1 GCA_017652685.1 Oscillospiraceae bacterium | reverse complement strand
GAACCCTCCTCCTGCACGGCATTGCCATCAAGCCGGGAAAGCCTACCATCCTCGGCAAAGCCGGAAATAAACCTCTCGTCGGGCTTCCCGGTCACCCGGTGGCCGCATTCTTTGTAGCAAAACTCTTTATTCTGCCGCTTCTGGCGCGCCTTTCCGGAAGAGAGAGGACTGCTTTTCCGATCACTGCAGAGCTTGCCGAAAATATCGGAGCCAATCACGGGCGGGCTCAGATCAATGCCTGTCGCCTGGAACAGTCAGGAGAGAAACTGGTAGCTTTCCCGATCCACTCAAAATCCGGGCTGATCACACAGCTCTCCGGAGCGGATGGTTTCTTTATCATTGATCGTGACTGTGAAGGGCTGCCAAAAGGCGCTGCTGTAAAAATATACCGATAAGGAGAAGACAGAACTTATGGGATTTGAATATCTGACAAATACGCCTCTTTCACAGGCAAAAACCGATTATCTCTGGACGCTGGTCGAACATGGGTTTTCAGCCGGAACGGAAACAGTCGGCGTGCAGGATTCCTATCACCGCATCACTTCAAAAGCTGTTTATGCACATATCAATGCACCTCATTATGCAGCCAGTGCAATGGATGGGGTAGCTCTCCTGGCGAAGGATACCTTCGGTGCAACGGAAACAACTCCTGTTACACTCCGGAAAGGCAGCTTTACCGTGGTAGATACCGGCGATCCGATCCCGGACGGGTGTGACGCTGTCATTATGGTGGAGGATCTTGTCAAAAACGAGGATGAGAGCATCACAATCCATTCTGCAGCTGCCCCCTGGCAGCACATCCGTCAGATCGGTGAGGATATCTGTGCAGGAGAAATGATTCTTCCCTGCTTTACAGAGATCTCTCCGGCTGCCATTGGCGCTATGATTGCCGGAGGCGTTCTGAAAGTTGAGGTTCTTGCCCGGCCGACCGTAGGGATCATCCCTACCGGAGACGAGATTATCCCTCCCTGTTCCGATCCGAAGCCAGGCGACATTCTGGAATTCAATTCCTCCATTTTTTCCGCCATGCTGCAGGACTGGGGTGCGCTGCCGAAGACTTATCCAATCGTACCCGACCGGTTTGACGAAATCAAAAACATGCTTTCCAAGGCTGTAAAGGAATGCGACATGGTTCTGCTCAATGCCGGGTCTTCCGCGGGCCGCGGTGATTTTTCCGTCGCTGCAATACGTGAAATCGGAGAAGTTCTCTATCACGGCATTGCCATCAAGCCAGGCAAACCTGCTATCCTGGCATATAAAAACGCAGTCCCGATCCTTGGCGTTCCGGGCTATCCGGTATCCGGCATTATCGTCATTGAAGAACTGCTCCGACCTCTGATCGACAGATGGTATGGCCGTGATAGCGAGACCCGTACCCGCACACGAGCCAGGCTGACCCGCCAGGTAGTGTCCGGCCTGAAATATCAGGAATTTGTACGTGTCCGCCTGGGATATGTTGGCAATCAGCTTATGGCCTCTCCTCTGCCGCGGGGCAGCGGTATTGTCTCCTCTTTTATGAAAGCGGATGGTATGGTTGAGGTTCCGCAGGGAACAGAAGGCTATACTTCCGGAGAGGAAGTCCGTGTTCGTCTGCTCACACCGAAGAAGAAGCTGAAAAACACACTGGTTGTCATCGGAAGTCACGACCCGCTTCTGGATGAATTGGCAGATCTGATTCACGGGGAAAACCGCAATATATATCTCAGCTCTGCCCACGTCGGTTCCATGGGCGGAATTATGGCTGTCCGCCGCGGGGAGGCCCACGCAGCCGGTATTCATCTGCTCGACACGGAAACCGGCCAATATAATATCAGCTATATCAAAAAATACTTCCCGTTCGGAGGAGTATATCTGCTCCGTTGTGTCGGCCGTCAGCAGGGTCTGATGCTGCAAAAAGGAAACCCCATTCAGATTACCTCCTTTGCAGATATTGCAAAAGACGGTGTACGCTATGTCAATCGTCAGAAAGGTTCCGGGACGCGGATTCTGATGGATTATCTCTGTCAGAAACACAACGTCAGTCCCGATTCTGTCTATGGGTATGAACGCGAAGAGCTGACCCACAATTCTGTGGCTGTCCAGATAGCAGGAGATTCTGCAGATGCCGGTATGGGGATCTATTCCGCTGCAAAACTCTACGGTCTGGATTTCATTCCTGTCTGTGTGGAAGAATATGATCTGCTGATTCCGGAATCAGCCTGGGGAACCGGTATGATGCGTCAGCTGATCCACACGCTGAAAAGCAGCGAATTCAAAGCCCGAATCGAAGCTCTCGGCGGGTATACACTGGATCATCCCGGCGAAATAATTGACGTGTTCTAAAATGGAACAGATTGATGCTGCAATCATCGGAGGCGGTATTTTAGGCTGTTTTACAGCCAGAAATCTCTGCCGTTGGAAACTTTCGGTTGCAATCCTTGAGGCGCGGGAAGATGTCTGTACAGGCATTTCCCGCGCCAATACTGCTATTGTTTATCCGGGTTATGATCATGTGCCCGGAACTTTGAAAGCAGAAATGACGGTCCGTGCCAACGCTTATTTTCAAACTCTCTGTGAAGAACTGGATGTTCCGTTTCTTCGCTGCGGTTCTCTGATGCTGAGCTACGGTGAGCAAGCAGACAAAGTCTTACAGAAAAAATATCTGCAGGGTTTGCAGAATCAGGTGCCTGGTCTGAAACTCCTGTCTGCTGAAGAAGCGTACGTTTTAGAGCCGATGCTTGCTCCCGGCCTGCATACAGCATTATACGCTCCGTCAGCCGGAACAGTGAATCCATGGCAGCTTGGTATCGCCGCATGCGAAAACGCTGTGCATAACGGAGCGCACCTTTTTCTGAACCGAAAAGTGGAAGCAATCCATAAAGTGGATGGCGGATATGTATTGGAGACTGAAAACGGCAGTCTTTTTGCCAGGGGAATAGTCAACTGTGCTGGTCTCGACTCTGCTTCTGTACAGGAAATGCTCTTTTCGCCTTCTGTTCGTATTGTTCCAACTGCAGGGGATTACCTGGTGCTGGACAAATCTGTTGCACCTGTTCCTTCCCGCATTCTCCAATATGAGCCTGAGCAGAAAGGGAAAGGCCTTACGGTCGTTCCGACAGTTGAAGGAAGCCTCATGCTCGGCCCGTCTGACCGGGAAAATGAAATCGATTATGCAACTACAGAGACTGGCCTCTCTTTCGTTCGGGAATACTCTCACCGTCTTCTGCCGGATCTCGATCTCACAGGTGTCATTCGTTCTTTTGCAGCACTAAGGCCTAATCCTCAGCGTACGGATGGAAGCAGAATCAACAGTTTTTCCATCGAGCACCCTGCTCCAGCATTTTGGAGTCTGATCGGAATCAAGACCCCCGGTCTGACCTGTGCACAGGAACTCGGCTTCTATGCTTCCCGCAAAGTAGCGGCTGAGCTTGGTGCAGAGCCAAATCTTTCCTTTGATCCTCTCCGCAAAAATATCCAGAGCGTGCATAGCCTGTCCTTTGAAGAGAGAAAAGCTCTGGTGGGAAATTTCCCTGATTATGGGGAAGTAGTATGCTGCTGTGAGGATGTGACAAAAGCAGAGGTCCTGGAAGCTATTCATCGCGGCGCTGTTTCAGTTGATGGGGTTAAACGCAGGACAGGCACCGGAATGGGCAGATGTCAGGGCAGCCGATGTGAGCAAAAAATAACCGCACTTCTGGCAGAGGTGCTGGGCGTACCGGAGAGCGCCATACCAAAAGACGGAAAAAAATCTGAGATTGTGTGGGGCAGCAGATATGATACATTGTGAGCTTCTGGTAGTTGGAGCAGGAGCCGCTGGAATTTCTGCTGCCGTTTCTGCCTGGAAAGCGGGTTGTCACAGCATCCTCCTTGCTGACCGGGCAGTACAACCGGGTGGGATTCTTCCCCAATGCCTGCACGAAGGTTTCGGTATTGCCACTTTCGGAAAAGAACTGACAGGCCCTGAATACGCAGCAAAGCTGTCGGAATCCCTTCAGCGGACGGACATTCTTTATTATCCGGAGACGGAAGTGCTTTCCATCGCTCATGAAAAAACTGCCGTAATTTCCCGACGAGGAGCCCTGGATCAGGTCGGTTTTGAAAAACTGCTCCTGGCTACAGGCAGCCGCGAAAAAACAATCGGAGCTTTACCGATTGCCGGTACCCGCCCTGCGGGGATCTTTACTGCAGGCCAGGCACAGGAGAGAATCAATCTGCTCCATCAGGATCTCGGACAGAATATTCTGATACTGGGAAGTGGAGACCTGGGGATGATCATAGCCAGACGTTTTACACTCGAAGGAAAACACGTTATTGCCGTTCTCGAACAGAATGCTCATTACAGCGGAATGGCACGGAATTATCACCGCTGTATCGAAGCCTGCCGGATCCCGATCCGTTTTCGTACAACCGTTACAGAAGTCCATGGCACAGGAAGAATCTGCGGGGTTACTATCAGGAATCTTGAAACGGGAGAGCGTGAACAGATTCCCTGCGATACTCTGATCATTGCTGTCGGGCTGATTCCGGAGAGGGAGCTGGTACGCGGCCTGGGAGATCCCGACTGGCTTTATTCTGTTGGAAATTGTCGACAGATCTACGACATCGTTGATTCCGCCGTGGCAGAGGCTGAACAGATTACCCGGAAAGCACTTTCTCTATAAACTGTTTTTTATCCTCCTGCAGAGAGAAACTGCAGCACAAAACGCCTGTGTAGTGTCTCTGTTTCCTTTTCCTCTCCCTCAAACACAACCTGCGTTCGAGGGATTCGGACCGATGCTATTCTGCTCTCCGGCAGGACGACAAGTTCAACACTGCATTGCCCGAAGAGAAAACAGTTCTGGCTGTCCTGTTGGACTCCCTTGTGAGACAGCAGAAACTCCCGGATTCTCTCCGGTGGGACACTCCACGTTTCCTGTATCTTCATCTTGTTTCCTCCCACTGTGAAATGAGACAGCATGCATCTGTTGATTTATAGTTATCATATCATTTCCAGGTGTATAAAATCAAAAGTTTTTCATGTCGTTTTGTGTTATTTCGTGTTGTTTGGTACAATCACATTTCTCACGGCATTGAAATAAAACAGTGGAAATGGTAGACTGTTTTTAACCAAATACGCTTTTTTGTAAAGCGGTGGACGAGCCTCTTTCCAAAAGCAAACACAGCGCAGATCTTCTGCGTTTTGTTTGTGCTGGAACAGAGGTTAATTTTTTTAGGAGGAATATTCATGAAAAAAGCTGTATCCCTGTTTCTTGCAATGGTCATGATCTTCGGCCTTGCTGCTCTCTCCGCCTCAGCTGAGGATGCCCTTGTTGTCGACACCTGCATTCTCAAAGAAGCCGATGACAACATGATCAATACCTACACCCTGCTCGCAGTAAACCCTGACGCTCCCTTTGTAGATGCTGATGGAAATGCAGTCACGGATGTCGCTCTTAATACCGTTGGAGCTGCTGCACTCATTAACTGGTTTCTCTCCGAAGAAGGAGAAGAACTCGCTGCAAACTACGGCTTTGCCGAATACGGTGAGTATCTGTTCTACCTCAAGGAGGATCGTCCTGTATCTGTCGCAGAGATCCCTGCTGCCACAGAAGAAACAAAGCTGGTCCGCCTTTCCACCACTACTTCCGTTAATGACTCCGGTCTTCTCGGCTACCTGTTGCCCATCTTTGAAGAGAAGTATGGCTATGAAGTAGAGGTCTATTCCGCCGGCACCGGAAAATCTATCGCCAATGCAAAAATGGGCAATGCTGATCTGATTCTCGTTCATGCTAAAAAGCAGGAAGATGCTTTTGTAGAAGACGGTTTTGCTTACGTGCTTGACGGGATGGAAGCAGAGCGCATGAGTTACATGTACAACTTCTTTGTTCTGTGTGGTCCTTCTGCCGATCCGGCAGGTGTAAAGGATGCAGCTGACGTTTTGGAAGCATTCAAGAATATTGCAGATGGAAAGTATACCTTTATTTCCCGTGGTGATGGTTCCGGAACACACACCAAGGAACTGTCACTCTGGCCTGAGGAACTGGGCATTACCGCAGAGGCGGAGAGCTTTGCTAATTATACCGACTGGTATGTTTCCGCAAATGCCGGTATGGGTGCCTGCCTCGTCATGGCAGAACAGATGGGTGCTTATATCCTCACAGATAAGGCAACCTTCCTCACATTCGTCGCTAATGACGGTGCAATCTGATTCTTGAACAAATCAACGCTGCTCTCTTGATTTGTTCTGAAAGATCAAGTAATATAGCCTTGGAAGTAACTTTCCAAGGCTATTGATGTTAAAGGACGGGAAAAATGGGATCTTCCATCCAGAAAGCGATTGAGCTGATTCTCTCTGCCGATCGCGAACTTCTGAATATACTTTCAACCACTGCAAAAGTCAGCCTGACCAGCTCTGTTGTTGCACTGTTGATCGGTGTTCCGATCGGGCTTCTGCTGGGAACCTGCAGGTTTCCCGGCCGCGGTGCCCTGGTTGTAATAAACCGTACTCTGATGGGGATGCCCCCTGTTGTCTGCGGGCTTTTATTCTATCTGTTTTTTTCGGGTGTCGGTCCTTTCCGGCATCTGAAACTCCTCTTTACCGTAAAATTGATGATTCTGGCTCAGGTCGTTCTGATCACGCCGATCGTCATCGGCAACATGGAAACCTTTGTCTCGGACATCGCCCCTTCTCTCAGAGAAACTGCCAAAGGTCTCGGTTTTTCTGCCGGTAGGCGTTTTTTTCTGCTGGTAAATGAATGCATATATCCTATTTTTTCTGTTTATCTTCTGGCTTTTGCCCGTGCCATTGCAGAAGTAGGTGCTGTTTCCATGGTAGGCGGAGCAATTGCATGGAAAACCAACGTCATGACAACTGCTATCATGCAATATACGAACCGTGGAAATTTTACTCTCGGTATTGCTCTGGGATTGATTCTGTTAAGTCTGTCCCTGCTCGTGAACATTATTCTCAGTCTGTTGCAAAGGAGGCTGAGCAGATGAAATTCCCTGCCCTAAGCAAAACATATGGGAAACGCAAGGTGCTGGATCTCCCCAGCTTTGAAATACCTGAAGGAACGATCACGGCTGTCGCAGGTTCCAACGGATGTGGAAAATCGAGCCTTGCAAAGGTTCTTGCCGGCATTGAGAAGGCTGATCAGAATTCCAAAATCATCTCGGATATCACAGTCGGTTACATGCCGCAGAAGAATTATGCTTTTCGCATGAGCACCGCGCACAACATTCTCCTCAACGGCAATGACAAAAATCGCTCTGCAACTCTGATGAATGCGCTGCATCTTGACAGTTTGAGCGGACAACCAGCCAAAAAACTCTCCGGCGGGGAAACAGCAAAGATGGCTCTTGCCCGTCTGCTGATGAAGCCTTACCGTTTTCTGATCCTTGATGAACCGACAGCAGCAATGGACATGGAATCCACCCTGGCTGCTGAAGAACTGATTTGTTCCTATTGTGAAGAAACAG
>JAGCAN010000281.1 GCA_017652685.1 Oscillospiraceae bacterium | reverse complement strand
CTTTTCACATCCGAGGCCCACCAGCATGAATTCTCCGCCGAAGTTCGGGTGCAGGGCGATGTTGCGAATGAGGCGCTGGGGCACTTTAGCCTCCGGTGCGTCAATTGCCACACCACAGCCGTACTGGTGGTTGACCGTCACCACATCGTCCACATTCGGATATTTTGGCAGCAGATCCCGGCGAATGCGGGAGATGGCATCGTTCACAACGCCGATGACACACTGGACGGTTGTGTTGATGCAGAGAATGTTACGTGTCCCGCCGGGCCCCTCTCCCCAGGGGTTAGGGTAGCCCATCCAGGTTTTGACCGGCGGTTCAGGTAGGCTGGTTACAATATTGGTTGCAAACTCCATTTTGTCGAGATCTGGCGCGGGAGCCATGACAAGATTTGTCTCATTGATCCAGCCACCGCGAGGCATGTCTTCTCGCATAGTGCCAAGTACAACGCCATAGCGCACGACCTCGCCGCCTGCAGGAATATCGCACAGGGCAATCTTGTGCGCCTGGGGAATGTCCGTCTGGGTTACGGTTCCGTCCGGAAGCGCTGTTCCCTTCTTAAGGTCGCGGATGGCAACGGCAACGTTGTCGCGTTCGTTGATTTTAATCGTGAGTGCTTCCATTTACATTCCTCCTGAAAACGGGCCGGAGAGATCCCGGCCCGTTTGAATTATAGCTATTACGATCGAATTATCTGACCATGCAGGGCTTCTTATTGTCAAAGACCCAGCCGGGGATGAGATACTGCATGCCGACAGCGTCGTTCCGAGCACCCTTTCCATAGCACTTTTCCATATAGAGCGCATTAGCCTTCATGATCTGCTCGCGGTCCAGCTCAATGCCGAGGCCCGGTTTCTTCGGAAGATCGATGCAGCCGTCCACAATTTGAAGCGGCTCCTTTGTCAGGCGTTCACGGCCCTCCTGCCAGATCCAGTGGGTGTCGATACCGTTCATCTTACCAGGAATCGCAGCAGCGCACTGCACCACCATGGCCAGGGAAATATCAAAGTGGTTGTTGGAGTGGCAGCCCCACATAAGGCCAAAGTCGTTGCACAGCTGACCGACGCGCACGGAACCTTCCATTGTCCAGAAGTGGGGATCCGCGAGAGGAATATCCACGCTCTGAAGCGCAATGGTATGGCACATCTGGCGCCAGTCGGTGTTGATCATATTGGTAGCGGTAGGCATCATAGTCGCTTTGCGGAACTCTGCCATCACCTCACGCCCGGAAAAGCCGCCCTCTGCGCCGCAGGGATCCTCGCAGTAGGCCAGCACCTTCTTGAGTTCGGGGGCGATTTCCAGCGCTTCCTTCAGACTCCAGCAGCCGTTTGGATCGAGATCTACGCGGGCTTCCGGGAAGGCAGCCTTGATGGCCTGCACGGCTTTAAGCTCCTCATGGGGATCAAGCACACCGCCCTTGAGCTTAAAGTCTTCAAAACCGTACTTTTCGTGGGTGGCCTTCGCCAAGGCAACGATGGCCTCAGGGGTCATAGCCTCCTCATGGCGCAGCCGATACCAGTCGCAGTCGGAATCGGGCTCTTCTTCGTACTCGAGATCGGTCTTCTTCCGGTCACCGACATAAAAGAGGTAACTGAGGAAACGCACGCGTTCGCGCTGGACACCGTCGCCCATCAGGGCTGCTGCCGGAACATCCAGGAACTTGCCCATCAGGTCGAGCAGAGGTGCCTCAATAGCCGTGACCACATGCACGCCGGTGCGCAGGTCAAAGGTCTGCAGACCGCGCACGTCATCCTTAATATTGGCGTTGAGCCAAGCGCGAACCCTGTTGAGCGTCTGCTTGTAATCAGCGATGCGAGTGCCGAGAACCAGGTCCTTAACATCCTCCAGGGCTTTGGTGATCTTCTCACCGCCCGGAACCTCGCCCACACCTTCATTGCCGTCGGAGTCAGTGAGGATGACAATGTTTCGGGTGAAATAAGGAGCATGTGCGCCGGAGAGATTCAGCTCCATGCAGTCATGCCCGGCGACCGGGTATACTTCCATTTTAACGATGGTGGGAACAGACATTACGCTTCCTCCTTATTCGATCAGGCCAGCCTGACGCATGGCCTTTTTGATGTTGTCGAGAACCGGACCTTCGGGTGTCGGGAGATTTGGTAAATAGGGATCGCCGACCTCGAGCCCGCGTAGTTTTGCCATATCCTTCGCCGCTACAGGGAAGGAAGCCGGGTCCATGCTCAGACGTACAGGGTTGAGTTTGAACTGCGCCTCGAGGGATCCCTTCGTATCGCCGGCAATATATTTTTCATAAACCGCGCCGATGAGCTCCGGCATAAAATTACCCGCTGTGCATACACCACCCACAGCGCCGACGCAAAGGCTGGCGTACAGAAGTGTATCCTTGCCGCCAAAAACTTTGAAGCCAATGTCACGGTTAAGGCGGACGCACTCTTCGGTGAGTGTGATGTCACCGGACGTATCTTTCATGCCGATGATGTTGTCAACCTCATGGGCAAGCTTCGTGATGAGCGCAGCGCTGAGCCCATAGCCGACGCGGCCCGGGTTGTTGTAAAGCAGAACAGGAGTATCGGGAATGGCCTCCGCAACCGTCTTGAAGTGGAGGAACAATTCATCCTGTGTAGGCTTTAAGAACATGGGCTGGAGAATGGAAACTGCTGCGGCACCATTGGCAGCTGCCATTTTGGCAAGGCGGACGCACTTTTTGGTGTTGATCGCGCCAATGCCAAAGTATACGGGGACCCTGCCCGCTGACTGGGAGACAGCAATCTTCAGGCCGCGTTCCATCTCGTCCTCTTCGATCTGATAGAACTCACCATTGGAACCGAAAACCAGGATACCGTGCATACCGCCGTTGATAACGTAATCGATCTGACGGCGGAAGGCCGCCTCATCGATATATTCCTCTTTGTCAATGGGCGTAAGGATCGGCACCACTACGCCCTTGATGAAATCAGTGTTCATACTCAGCCCTCAGCGGCCGATCTGGATGCCGGTCAGATACTCGTAGTATTGGGCAATGGCGCTGTGGTCCTTCTGGCCACCATCATGGTTGTGCATCCACTGGAGAATCTCCTGCACAGAGGCGGTCATGGGCACGGGTGCGCCGACTGCATGAGCACAGTCGAGAGCATTGTTAAGGTCCTTGATGTGCAAGTCAATTTTGAAGCCGGGTTTGTCATTGCCTGCGATCATCATGGGGGCTTTTGCGTTCATGACGGTAGATCCGGCAAGGCCGCCCTTGATTGCGTCAAAGACGAGCTTGGGATCCACGCCCGCCTTTTGGGCCAGGGTCAAAGCTTCAGCCAGAGCCTGGATGTTGCAGGCTACAATGATCTGATTCGCAAGCTTGGTGGTGTTGCCAGCGCCAACATCTCCACAAAGCACCACGGAGGAGCCCATTGCGCCGAGCATGTCTTTGAACTTGTCAAAGACCTCCTGCTTGCCGCCGACCATGATGGACAGGGTGCCGTCGATGGCCTTCGGCTCGCCGCCGGAGACAGGTGCATCCAGCATCTCGATGCCGTACTGTGCAACACCCTCGCACAGCTCCTTTGAAGCGACGGGGTTAATAGAGCTCATGTCGATAAAGGTGGAGCCGGCTTTCATATGCGCAGCAACACCGTTGTCACCGAGCATGACCGACTTGACCTGAGGGCCGTTGGGAAGCATGGTGATGACTACATCACAGCTCTCGGCGACTTCAGTGTAGCTGCCGGCCTTGGCGCCGACTGCAACGACAGGGTCGCACTTCGCCATGTTGCGATTGGAGACAGTCACATCATAGCCGGCCTTGACGAGATTGATAGCCATGGGCTTGCCCATAATGCCCATTCCGATGAATCCGATTTTCATAATTTTCTTCCTTTCGTTTTTCCTAGTAATATAAGGGGATATTGTACGCAAACTGCGTATCTGTTTCAAGCTATTTTATAGTATATATATTTGCTTTTCTGTATTCAATTGGCATAATCCACAAAACTGGAAACCTAATTTAGTGAAATAAACTAACATTTCAAAATGTGGAATAAAAGAGTTTCATGAATTCAGAATCATTTCATTCCCCCGCAATACTCAGGCAGGAAAAGCAATTATATAGAAGGATCAGATGAATTGATTTAAATAAACCTTGATAGCAGATTTTGTTTTTTATATAATAATCACAATCTCTATGAAAAGGCATTAAGGAGTTGAGTCGATTATGGCAAAAATGGCAGTGCTGATCCCCTATCAGAATATGCTTGAACAGACAGAACATATGTTTAATGAATTTCCGCAGATTCAGCGTTTTACGGTAGAGTTTGTCAGAAATGAACTGGTAGCCGACCGCGCCAAAGAAATCGAATCAGAGGGTGCAGATGTCATTATGGCTCGCGGATTCCAGGCAAAACTGGTAAAGGCTGCGGTAAAACTGCCCGTCGTTGAAATCCAGGTTACAGCGCAGGAACTCGGTACTCTGGTACTGGATATCAAAGAAGAGCTGCAGGCAGACAACCCAAAAATAGCAGTTATCGGGTCAGACAACATGCTGTGTGATACAACTCACTTCAGCAGGTTCTTTCAGGTGGATTTTGAAGCCTACCTGATGAAGTCGGGATATGATTCCGAAGATGCGCTTCGTACTGCAGTGAAAGATGCATATCAGCAAGGATGTCAGGGAGTAATCGGCGGTAGCATCGTGTGCCAGCAGGCAGAAGATCTTGGGTTAGTGCATCGGTTTATCCCATGCGGAAGAGAAAGCCTTCAGACTGCATTCCGGATAGCTGAACGAGTCTGTTATGCCATTGATCTGGAAAAGTTGAACGCGGCAGAAATGTCCGTTATGCTTGATAATACCCAAAGAGGAATCCTGCGAATTAGTCCAGAAGGAACTGTTTTACGGGCTAATGCCAATACCTTTAATCTTTTGAATTTACCGCCGAAAGAACTGATTGGAAAAAACCTGACAGAAGTTCTGCCTGCACTGAACAATGAAATACTGGAAAAAGCTCTGAAAGAAGGCGAAGAATCTTATACCATCCTGATGCCTCAAAGCCAGAGAGAAACCGTTGTAAACATTAACCCGATATTACTTGAGGGAAAAGTAGACGGAGCAATTCTTATGTTGCAGGAAGGGCGTAAGATCATCGCGATGAGCAGCGAGATTCGCCATGAGCTTTTCCTTCAGGGCCATATGGCTCCCATGCATTTCAACCAATATCCTTCCAAAAGCCCGGAAAGCCAGCGAATGGTGGCACGGGCAAGCCAGATTGCGAAATACAGTGCCCCTGTTTTGCTGAGTGGGGAAGCCGGAGCTGGAAAGGAATTGCTGGCGCAATGCATTCATAACGCCGGAATTACAAAAGGGAATGCGTTTATTTCTCTGGATTGCCAGGCATATCATGAAGACTCGTTGGACACAACGCTGTTTGGGAATTATTCTACCCGCAGAGACACAATCTCCAGCATGGTGGAAGCAGCACAGGACGGAACTTTGTTTTTGAGCAATATTGATGCATTGTCCGATGAACTGCAATACAAAATCCTGCGGCTGATTCGAGGCACATTCTTACACAACGGTTCCAATAAACCGATGGAGGCAAGTGTTCGTGTTATAGCAGCTACACGAAGCAACTTGATCTCAAAGGTAGAAGCAGGATCATTTCGAAGCGATTTATATTATGCAATAAACGCTCTGGGGATCACAGTTAGCCCTATTCGAGAAAGAAAAGAAGATATTCTGCAGTGGGTAGATATTTATCTCGCGCAATGGAAAGAACGATATGACCGTGTTCTTCACCTGACACAGGGTGCAAAAGACTTTTTGATCAATTATAACTGGCCCGGAAATTTGAACCAGATTAACAGTGTATGCGAGCGAATTGTGCTGCTTTCGGAACGTCGTAATATTGATGAGGGCTTTCTGCAGAGGCAAATCAACCAGCTCACGCCGAAAGTGCTTCCCGGAACAGATCAGATTGTTTTATTTAAGGATGAAAAAGCATTGGAAATCTCGGAACTCTTAAAACAGTACAACGGGAACCGTCAGAAAGTTGCGGATGCTCTGGGAATCAGCAAAACAACCTTATGGCGCCATATTAAAAAATACGGAATAGATAAGGACTTTTCTTATTAAAGTATAGGAGCTGCCATTCCGTCTCAGAATTCATGTAATTGCGCTCTGACTTGATACTCACAAAGGAGAATCCGGCT
>JAGCAN010000280.1 GCA_017652685.1 Oscillospiraceae bacterium | reverse complement strand
TGCGGTTACCATCCCTGAATTATCGACGGACAACAGACAGTTTCTCGTGATTCTTGTCGGCATGGTTTCTGCTTTCTCGTATGCGGTTCTGACGATTCTGAACAAAGGTTTTGCCGGGAGATACAGCGGGACGCTGACGGCTTTTTATGAACAGGCGACGGCTGCGGTTCTGCTCTTGCCGTTTGTGATGAGGGCCGGAATCCATCTTTCCGCCTCCGATTTCTGGCTGTTGCTGTTCCTGGGCGTTGTCACAACCGCTGTTGCGCATACGCTCTTCATCTCCAGCCTGAAAGAGATCCCTGCGCAGCTTGCGGGAATCTGCTCCTCGATGGAGACGGTATACGGAATTCTCTTTGCTCTGCTGCTGTTGGGAGAAGTTCCTTCGCTGCGTGAAATCATCGGTGCCGTCATCATAGTCGCTGTTGTTTGTACGGCGCAGATCCTGCAAAAGGATGAAAAAGAAACAGCAGGCAGTATTTGAAAGGCTCTATTCAGGCAGAAAGTGTGGATGCATGTATAACACAAGATCTCTTTTCAGAACCGGTCACGCTGGCCGTATTTTGTCGCAAAGCGGACTGCAGGAGAACCGTACCCCCGGGGCGATCCTCCTGAATATGCTGATTGCGGCTGTGAGCCTCTTTGTGAACGGTTTCGGGATCTATCTGACCATCCAGGCCAACATCGGTGCGGCGCCGTGGGATGTGCTGAATCTGGGGATATCCAAAAGCCTCGGGATCCTGTACGGAAGCGCCTCCATTGCGGTGTCGGTTTCCATCCTGATCATAGACATTCTGCTGAAGGAGCCGATCGGAATTGCCATGTTTATCGATGCTGTGGTTGTCGGAAAGGCAGTGGACTTCTTCAACTGGCTCCATGTGATTCCGCCGTGCAGATCCCTGCTGACGGCGATCCCGGTCATGACCATCGGCCTCTTTGTGCTGGCCTATACGCAGTACACCTACATGATGGCCTCCCTGGGCTGCGGCCCGCGGGATACTCTGATGGTGGCTCTGGCCAGGCGGGTAAGGCGGATTCCCATCGGGCTCGTCAGCGTTGCGCTGCTGAGTACCGCCACGCTGATCGGATGGCTGCTCGGTGGGCCTGTCGGCATCGGCACGATCATCTGCGCCTTCGGTTCCGGGCCGGTCATGCAGTTTGCTTTCCACACGGTTCACTTTGATGCAACCGGGATCCGGCATCAGCGGCTGAAAGAGTCGTTCCGGGTGTTCCGGCAGAGCGCCGGCAGGAACTGAACCTTCAGACAAAGGGCACGACGCATAGGACATTGCGGCCTGATAAGAGAGAAAGGAGTCTGATCGATGGGCAAGATGGATTTCAAATACGTCCGCATCCAGGGCAAGGAGCTGGCAAAGAACACGATGTATGCAAAGGGCATTTTCAGCATGTGCTGGCAGCTGATTCAGGATGACGTCATGGAGCAGGAGGATGCGGATCTTTTTCGGGAGATTGACGGCTGGTTTGCGGAACATCTTCCCTGGCCGCCTCCGTGCAAAAACCAGGAGCCGGTTGTCTGCTGGTTTAAAACGGACAATTCGGAAGAAATGCTGAAGATGATTCGCCCGGCTATGTGGCTGCTGGAGCGGTATAACCATCCGTTCTATGTTGTGTATACAAACTTCCCCGGAGAAATCGTATACGAAGACCAGTACCAGATCGCCGCAAAGACGGATGGATATCTTCAGATCGATGAGCTCCAGAGTTCCTGGTCACCGGAGGATGCGTAAATACACTATTTTACTGTAAAACACGATGAACCCGTCTGCCTGTTTCCGGCATTCGGGTTCATCGTGTTTTTGTATGGACTGTTTTGACAGAGAGGGGATGCCCCGGGTATCACTCTTCCTCCGGAAATTCGGAGAGGATATATTCCTCCGGCAGGCTGATGATCAGCCTGGCTCCGCCGTCAATGAACGAAAACAGGTCATTGCTTCCCAGTTCCAGGCTGCCCTCGACAGTGCCGTCCTCACGCATGGAAAAAGCCCAGTCGGCATCGTCTTCCTCGCTTTCTCCGGGGAAGAAAAGGTCGCGCGAGCGCGTGACTTCGATCTGTTGCCGGTCCATCCGGAAGGTATAGAAAGTGCCTTCATCGCCGTAGGGCACTTCAAACGAGAAAAGGAATACGCCGTGGCGCTCATGATCGGCAAATCCGCTGAAGCAGTCCTGCACGTGGCCGACAAACGCTTCAACGTCCTCGTCCGGATGCTGCTCCTGATAATAGACCAGGGCGTTTTTCACATTCAGGAAGAGGTTGTAGTAGGTCTCGTCCGCCCAGAGGTCAGCTGCCTCTTCTGGCGGTTCGTCATGCAGTTCATCAAAGAGGGTCCGTTCGTCAAAGGTACCCCAGACGCCTTCCTCTTCAAAGAGCTGATAGAGCCTGTCCGCCCGGGATTCAAGTGGCTTCTTCAGGTACGCCAGTGTGGCAAGCAGAGCATAATGGAGGCTCTGGTCAGCATCGGCAGCGTGATCTGCATTGGCAAACAGATCCTGCAGGACGATGCGGAGCGAAGTCAGTCGGTCGGAGATCTCTTTCACCAGTGCTTCGCAGGAGGAGAGCAGTTCTTCTTCAGCCTCCTCTTTCCCGGCGGCCTGCATCACAGCCGTCATTCTCTCCCGGACATCGGAGAGGTCGGGAAATTCATAGCGCAGGAAATAGTACTCCTCTTTTTTGTCAGAGGAAGGGAAGCCGTGGTCGAGCAGCTGCCGGATCATGTCCAGACCGATTCTCGCATCATAGACGGTCCTTCGGACGATGGAAACCAGTTCATCATGATTTGTGGAATTCATATGCGCCTCCGTACCTGAAATTTACCTGCAAAAGGTGGTGTTTCTGAGGATATTATACGGTGCCCTGCACGATCTGGCAAGCTGTTTTTTCGTTCTTCTTTTCTTGCCCTTTTGCCTCAGCAATGATATAATCTTACCAATTCTTTTTCGGTCTGGAGGAGGGATTCTTTTGGAATTCAGTGTGAACCATCCTGTGCTTTTCCTGATCGCCGGGATTGTAGTCCTGGCGGTGCTGGCACAGTCATTCTTCTTTTTGCGGAAAGCATGGCGGCATGGAAAAGAAATCGGGATGCCGATGGACAAGCTGAAGCGGATCGCAATCAGCACGGCTGTCTTTACAGTCGCTCCGGCACTCGCCATCGTCATCAGTGTCATCAGCCTTTCCAAAAAGCTCGGCATTCCGCTGCCGTGGATGCGGCTGAGCGTTGTCGGTGCCATTACCTATGAAACGCCGGCAGCCGCAAATGCGCTGAGCGCGATGGGCCTTGAGTGGGCGCAGATTACCAGCCTGACGGCCACGCAGTATGTTACGGTTGCTGCGGTGATGACGATGGGCATCATGGTCGGGATCTGGCTTGTTCCGGTTGTCGGCAAGAAGCTGATCGGCGGGATGATCAATCTGGAAAAGCGGGATAAAAAATGGGGCGAGATCTTCTCGGCCTCTCTCTTCCTCGGCATGATCTCCGCTTTCCTGGGATATGTTTTTGATGATTTCACGGATATTTTCCATGGGGATTGGAAGGGACTGATACCGCCGCTGGTCATGCTCGTCTCTGCCTGCATGATGGGTGTCTGTGCGCTTGCCATGAAAAAGCTCAAATGGCGCTGGATGAATGACTATGCTTTGCCCATCAGTCTTCTGGTCGGGATGATTTCCGCCATTCCGATCACGGCATGGCTTGGCTGAGGAGGGAAGAAAATGAAAAAACAGCTCTCCTATATCGATTCCGTCCATCGGGAGGGACGAATCTGGAATCTCTCGATGGTTGTGATCCTGCTGCTCTTTCCCGTTGCGGTAGGGCTCCTTTTCAACGCCGGAATTGACTGGCGCGGCTTTGCACTGGGCATGCTGTCCACGGCGCCGATGTACTGGGCGGTTGGGGTCATTGAGACCTTTACGTATGTCCCGATGCTCGGTGCGGGCGGTTCGTATCTCGCTTTTGTGACGGGCAATATTACAAATCTGAAAGCGCCGGCTGCGCTCAACGCGCTGGAGCTTGTCGGGGCTGACGTGAAAACCGAAGAGGGCGAGGTCGTCTCCACGATTGCGATAGCTGTCTCGAGCATCGTCACAACGCTGATTATTGTCCTCGGGGTCGTGCTCATTACGCCGCTGACGCCGCTTCTGAATTCTCCGGTCCTCGCTCCGGCGTTTGACCAGATCCTGCCTGCCCTTTTCGGCGGGCTCGGCGTGGTCTACATTGCCCGCAACTGGAAGATCGCCGTGGCTCCCGTCCTCCTGATGCTGATCCTCTTTATTGCCATCCCGGGCCTCGGGTCGTATGTCGGGATTCTTGTGCCGGTGGGCGTGCTTGTTGCGCTGGGTGTATCCCGCATTCTCTACAGGAAAGGACGGCTCTAAATGGTACTTCTGTTTATCCTGGTTGCGCTCTTCGCTGTCATCCTTGTGCGCACCTTTCGGTTTTCTCCGAAGCCGGAGGAAGAGAAGGAGTTTGACCCGGTCGAGTTTGACCGTGACGCATGCGTCGCAAGCCTCGCTGCCCTCGTAAAGTGCAGGACGGTTTCTTATGAGGATTCTTCCCTGGAAGAAGATGCGGAATTCGAAAAACTGATTTCTCTCCTGCCGGCGCTTTTTCCCCGCGTGTGGGAGACCTGCACCCTGCAGCGCTTTCCGGGGAGGGCACTACTGTTTTGCTGGAAAGGGAAGACCGACGGCGATCCGGCCGTCCTGATGGCGCATTATGATGTGGTCCCGGTCGAGGAGGAAAACTGGCTGAAGCCCCCGTTTGAAGCGATTGTGGAAGACGGGGTCCTGTGGGGCCGCGGCACGCTCGACACCAAAGTCACGTTTAACGGGATCCTCTCTGCGGCAGAGAACCTGATTTCCCAGGGATATCAGCCGGAAAACGATATCTATTTTGCCTTTTCCGGCGGAGAGGAAATAAACGGCCCTGGGGCAAAGAACATTGTGCAGTGGCTTGCCGAGCAGGGCAGGGAGCTTAAACTTGTCCTGGACGAAGGGGGAGCCGTTGTCGAAGATGTCTTTCCCGGTGTGAAAGGGCAGTGCGCCCTGATCGGAATTGCGGAAAAAGGCGTGCTGAATCTGGAATATTCTATTTCCGGCGCAGGCGGCCACGCGTCCGCGCCGAAACCCCACACCCCGGTGGGAGAACTGGCAATGGCATGTACAAAGCTGGAGGCGCATCCCTTTCAGATGCATTTTACCAGGCCTGTCCTGGAGATGTTTGACACGCTCGGGCGCCACTCCGGATTTCTCTACCGCATGATCTTTGCCAATCTCTGGGCCTTCGGCTGGGTGCTGAATCTGATTACCAGAAAATCCGGCGGAGAGCTGAATGCCCTTCTCCGGACGACGGTTGCCTTTACCCAGATGCGCGGCAGCAAAGCGCCGAATGTCATTCCACCGTCTGCCTCGATGGTTTCCGACCTTCGCCTCAACCCTGCCGACTCGGTGGATTCAGCCGTAGCCTATATCAAAAAGGTCATCGGGAATGAGAATATCACGCTGAAAAAGCTGAAGGCGATAGAG
Organism: Oscillospiraceae bacterium; assembly: GCA_017652685.1. Lineage (GTDB taxonomy): Bacteria > Bacillota > Clostridia > Oscillospirales > Oscillospiraceae > Limivicinus. The sequence goes on along the minus strand of JAGCAN010000280.1, from coordinate 2,685 downwards.
CCCAGCCCGATCTCGCGTACGGACTGCGAGGGGTGGGAGATCGTTGCCGGCGCGTGTTCGGGGACGTGGAAGGGATGCATCGTTTCTCCCTATCTGATGGTCCAGTGCTCCGACAGCCGTCATTACGGCCCGATCTCGGACAAGGTCTACCGTTTTTGCGCGATGGACATGACAGCCGAGGAGAGAAGCCTTATCCATGGAAACAACGAGCGGATCCGGCTGGAATCCGTTTCCCGTGCGGTGGAGTTTTTCCTCCGCGTGATGAAGCAGCTCTGATGGGCACGGGTTTCTGTACGCCGGACGGTGAACCCTGATGGCAGCAAGGAAAAACAGCCGGAAAGAGCCGCCGGAGCGCATCGATACGGATTACGGTTATATTCAGATTGAAGATAAGACGGTTGGCGGGGAGCCCGTGCGTTTTTACCGGCACAACGGCGCATTTTCCTCCGGCACTTATCTGACGGAGGAGAAAAAATACGAGATTCTTTTCGATTATCCGAAAAAGTATGAAGAGGCGTTTCGCTTTCTGAAGATCCGGACAGCTCTGATGATCGGCGGGGCGGCATACCAGTATCCCAAGTATTATATCAGCCACCATCCGGGCAGCATGGATGTCGTCGAAATCGACCCTGCGGCGGAACGGATCGCAAGGGAATGGTTTTTCCTGGAAGACCTGTATCAGGACTTTGATCTGTACCATAACAGCCGCCTCCGTTGTATTACGGCAGACGCGAGGGAGTATCTGGATGCATCGGACAAGGTTTATGATGCCATTTTCAACGATGCCTTTTCCGGCTCCGTGCCCGTGCCGGAGCTGGCAACCCTGGAAGCTGCTGCGGCCATCAAAGCCCATCTGGCCGACAGGGGGATCTACATGTCCAATATCATCGGCTCCACCATCGGCAAGGAATCCGAATTTCTGAGAGCCATGGTTGCCACGACAAGGAAGGTTTTTCGTTACGTGCATGTTCTCTATACCAAACCGGAAGACCGGAACGGGCTGTATCAGAGCAATTACATGATTATGGCAACCGACCGTGAGATTGAACCCGAGGACAAAATACGGTACCATGTGAGCCGTTATGACCCGATCCTGACGGATGCGACAATTTAAGCAGAGCTTTTCCCATTCTCCGTGCTGATTCTGTGCATAAAATTATGTTGACATTTTTTACAATATTATGTTGACATTTTGTAATTTATGTGTTATCATTTCTTCACCATCCGAGAGAGGCTTTCACACTTTCACGGAACTGACTACTCTCTGACCAGGGGAGGGAGAAAAAATGAGCGTTGAGAAGCAGGCACAGAGTCGCGGATTTAAGATCGTAGGACGCCTTTGCAGGTACGAAGACCCTGTACAGTCAAAGCGTTTTATATGCTATATGGACGAAGCAGGGAATGAATACATCATGTACCGCGGTGTTTTGACAATCATTTCCGCTAACGGGGAAGTCTTCTGAGAAAACAGAAAGACGAAAGAAAAGCTCTCTATGTGCGTAGGAAGAGGCTGCGTGTGCCTCTTGCCGCATATAGGGAGCTTTTTCAGAAAAGAACAGGAGATTACCATGAAGAACTACGCGCGTATTCTGATGTTTTTAGCAGCTTTTCTGCTCTCGGCGGTATGCTTTTCCTCTTTTGGGTTCCCCTCTGTCCTGGCAGAGGCCGCACCGGAATCCTTTTCGCAAGGGTTCGAGCTTCGGGGCGTTCATTATCCCATCGATACAAAGGAGATTGACCTCACCGGCATTCCGGATCTCAACGAACAGGATATAGCTGTTCTCCGGCAGATCGCGCCGTATGCCGCAAACCTGCAGGAAGTTAATCTCGGGGATGAATACAGCTCGCCCTTCAGCTGGGATACCATTTCACGCCTTCAGGATGCCCTCCCCGGGCGGCATTTTAACTATCGCTTCAGCCTTTACGGGGAACCGATGACCCTGGATACCGAGTACATCGATCTCCGGAAAATCAAAGTGGAGGATGACGGGGCTGCAGTCGTGGCGGCGCTTCCGTGTATGAAAAGCTGCACGGTTCTGGATATGGACCAGAGCGGCGTCGACAATGAACACATGGCCCTCATCCGCGATGCGTTTCCTGATATAAAAGTGGTGTGGCGCGTCCGTTTTACCAATATGGATTACAGCTGCCGGACAGATGTTAAGACCATTCTGTGCTCCCTGTGCGGCATCGGCCTGACCGATGAGGAGGGCTGCAAGCCGCTTACCTACTGCACCGAAGTGGTAAATCTGGATGCCGGCCACAACAACAATATGAGGACGCTCAGCTTCCTCCGGTACATGCCGAATCTGGAAGTCTTCATCACCTACAACAATTATCTGCGGGATGTGGATGATCTTGTTTACAGCAAGAAGCTGAAATACTTGGAGCTGTACGGAAGCTCCATGCACAATATCAATGCCATCGGAGAGCTGTATGAGCTGACCGACCTGCAGCTTGGCTACTGCTATAATCTGAACGATATTTCTCCGATTGTCCCGGCCGACCGTGTGCCGAAGCTGCAGCGCCTCTGGCTGACGCCCGGGCAGATCCCGCAGGAGCAGATCGATGAATTCAAACGCAACCATCCGCTCTGTATCGTGAACGACACGGACAACTCCGTCGGATACTACTGGCGTTTTCTCGATCCTATACACGAGTACAATACGCCCGAAAACAGGACGC
>JAGCAN010000279.1 GCA_017652685.1 Oscillospiraceae bacterium | reverse complement strand
GATAAAAACACCGGTACCATGCTCTATCAGAAAGGTGCCATTTTATGCAATCTTTTTCTGGCAGATGAGTTGAACCGTGCTACCAGCCGGACGCAGTCGGCACTTCTGCAGGCTATGGAAGAAGGCGAGGTTACGGTAGACAACCAGACTTACCCGGTTCCGCAGCCGTTTATTGTTATTGCTACGCAGAACCCGGCAGGTGCCAAAGGCACTCAGCTTCTGCCGGATTCGCAACTGGACCGTTTTATGCTGCGATTGACAATGGGATATCCTGCCCATGCGGATGAAATCGAGATGGTGCGTCGCCGCCAGGGCGGGATCAGTGCAGAATCGGTGCGGCAAATCGTAACGCGTGAGGAACTGCTGAATCTTCGACGTGAAGTTGATCAGGTTTTTATTAAGGATTCACTGATTGAATATATCGTTACGCTATGTGAGAAGACGCGGGATAATTCTCATATTCTGCAGGGGGCAAGCCCCCGGGCTTCTCTTGCTCTGACTTCGCTGGCAAAAGCTGCGGCATGGCTTCAGAAGAGAGATTTTGTCCTTCCGCAGGATGTACGGTTCAGTTTCTATGACTGTGTGGAACACCGTCTGATCTGGCAGCAGGAGGTCAGTGATCCGGCTGCCCGTGCGTCGGTTCTCGGAGATATTCTGAAAGCGGTCAGAGCACCTGCTATCCAGTAACATGCCGACATTAACCTGTATTTTTTATCTGCTGTGTCTGGGAGTGGTATATCTCTTCCGCACTTTTTACCGGGGATGGGCGATTCCGTATCTCGTGCTGGTGATGGCAGCAGCTCCCGTGCTGATTTTGCTGCTTTCACTGCCTGCCATGCTCAGGACAGAACTGCGCATGGAGGGAAAACCTTATGTCATGAAAGGAGCGCGGGGAGAGGCAAGGTTCGTGTTCCGATCCAAACGGCTGCTTCCTGTTGGCAGAATCAGTTTGTCGATTCTCGTTGAGAACCACTATACCGGAGAACACTTTCGCACAGAGGAATTGTTTTACAGCGTTTCCGGCGGGGAGACGCGGATAATACTGTACCCAACAGATACCTGCGGGAAAATCAGCTTCCGGATTACCCGGTGGGAATGCCGGGACCTGTTGGGTTTTTTTGCCATCCGTCGCAGATGCAATGAGATGTTTGCCGCTACTGTGCTGCCTGTATCCAAAGGGCCGGAAAAACATCTCGACATTGACGCAGCCTGCAGAAAGGAAGTCCGTCTGAAGCCCAAATACGGTGGTGGATTTTCAGAGGATTATGACCTCCGGGATTACCGCCCCGGCGATATGGGGAACAGCATTCACTGGAAGCTGAGCTCCAAAGCCGACAGGCTTATTGTCAAAGAAGCTCTTGTTCCGGAGAACGAACAGATCTTCGTTGTGTTAGCCAACGCCGGGACAGACCAGCGTGGGCTTGAAGTGCTGCGGTGGCTGTCGGCTGAGCTGACCAAACGGGAGAAAGCTCACTTTGTTGTTTCCCGGGAGCTCTATCCGATAGAAAATGAACAGATGGGCCTGAAAGCTGTTTCTGAGATTCTTTCGGCACCTGCAACAGCCCCCTGCACCTTTGACGATTCCCGAGCGCGATGCATTTTCCGCATCGAAGCGGGGGAGGTGACAGTCCTGTGAAAAGAAAGTACAACCGTTTGATAAATCTTGGTCTGCTCCTGCTGGGTATTCTTTCTCAGATGACGCTGCTTCTCGACACGATAAGGTGTGAGGTTTCTGCACAGTTTCCGATTTGGGTTGTTTTGGTCTGCCTGTTCATCTGGTTTGCTGTGCATGCGCGGCACGGCCTGTTGTTTGGCCTGCCGGTTTTCGCAGTTCTGGCGGCCGGCACTGCACGATACCTGCTGCCGGATCTGAAACTGCAGTTTCAGGATTTCTGTGATCGAGTAACCGGTGTATTTTATGAAACGGTTCTCTACCGGGGCCGAACCTATCCCTATCTGAATGCTGTACAGGAGCATACGATTCTTTTTCTGGTGATTGCTTTCCTGATGGCGTGCTATATCGCAATGGCGCTTTCCTCTCAGGGAGCACGTACAAGCCTTGTCCTGATCGGAACTCTTCCGCTTTTTGCGATCTGCATTATGGTGAATGAAACACCACCTCCTCAGGCAGTGGCAGGTGTGGTTCTTTTTCTGTTCCTTACGGCAGTGGGCGGCAGCTTTTACTGGGAAGGATCCGGAAGTTTTTTGGCTGTTCTGGGAACTTTGATTCCTCTCACGGGGCTGATCTGTCTTCTGCTGTTCTACATCAATCCGAGGGAATACGTCTATGAGCCACCGAGAATAGATTTTCGGGAAGAAATCAGACAGGTTCTCAGCACAGCTGACGAGTGGGCAGAGAATCTGGTGAAAGATCAGAATTTCTCAGTTCCGGAGTTTCTGACTGCGCCGCGCCCGGAAAGCGGAGAAGAGGAAGCACGGGAGCAGAGACCTGATAGTACTGAGCTCTCTGAGTCCGGAATAATCCCGGCAGCAAATACAGCAGCATCCCTGATCTGGCAGGGCGCAGAGGGAACGCTGGATCTTACCCAGAAAGCTGATACCAAAGAACTGGACAAAGTATTTCTCCGGGTAAAAGCGGATGGCAGCGGGCGGCTTTATCTCCGGGGCTCTTCTTTCGGCGATTATACTGGAACAGGCTGGAAAGCGGCAGCGGATGATGCGGGGATTTCCTCCCTTTCATTTACGGCGAACGCAATTGCGGCCGTCGGTGGGGAAGAAAAACTGCTCGCTGTGCGCGATCTTTCTGCTTCTGCTTACCGGTTTCTGCCATACTTCAGCCGGGAAGGTAACGGAACGGACAGCTATGTCCCGTCTGACGGGTCTTCCCGTTATGATGCGGCATATATTACCATTCCTTCTTTATCGGACATGTCGGATGTTCCGGATCCGGATGAAAATGAGGTGAACTATCGCAGCTATGCACAGTCCGTTTATACCCGTTTGCCAGATGGAACCAGAGGTACTTTGCAGGCACTTCTGGCGCAGCAGGGGCTCTATCCCGGTGGAGAAAACCTGATCGCAGGAGTTGCCGCGTATGTTCGGAATGCAGGCGTATATGACTTGAATACCCCGGCGTATCCCAG
>JAGCAN010000033.1 GCA_017652685.1 Oscillospiraceae bacterium | reverse complement strand
TATCTCTCCATTGCGGCAATCCACCGTAATAGAACCAAGCACCATCAGCCGCAGCCGTTTTTGCCGCACAAGTTCCATTATCTCGCAGAATTGGAGAACGGAACGTGAAAGGCGCGAAACCTCGCAAACAATGAGGGTGGAGCCTTCTTTTATGTGCTCCAAAAGAGAATCCAGATTAGGCTTTACCTTCGCGTCCCCGTGCTCACGTTCCGTAATGATTTCTTCCGCGCCAGCCGCTTCAAGTTCGCGGCACTGCCGCCGCAAATCCTGACCTTTCTCTTCTGCGAGAGAGCAGCGGGCATAGCCATATATTTTGCTCATTTGATGCTCCTTCTGTAAGTGAAAACCTAATTCATTTTTTCTTTACGAAAAAGGCTAAAGTACTCCCCATGTCAAGGACAATCGAATTTTACACCCTGGAAATTAGCACTGGGAGATGGTAGACTCTCAGTTGCCAGCGATCGGAGGATAGGGCAACGCAGGGATGCGACCTGAGCGCCAGCTGGCTTCCGAGGGGGCGATACTGTACGGTATCGTCTCTTTTTATCGGTCAACTGACGATGACCTCCAGAGGATACCGGCAGATGAGTCCCTGAGGAACATGCGATAAATCCCGGGGTCAAGGGGCAGAGCCCCTTGAAGCAGCTTCATCCGGTTTACTGGGGAGAGGATACTCTCCAGTGGTAACATACTTGTAGTACTGGCTCGGCGACAGCTTTGCCAGTTTCCACTGGTATCGATCCTTGTTGTAGTAATCGAACCAGTCGTCTACATCCCGCTTGGCGTCTTCAAAGGTCTCCCAGACCATCATCTTCTCTTTCAGTTCATCTTTCATATGGCCGTAGAAGCTTTCCTGTGGAGCGTTATCCCAACAATTGCCTTTTCGGGACATGCTCTGCCGAAGGCCGCTGTCCTTCACCAGCTGAATAAACTGAATACTGGTATAGTGAAAGCCTTGATCCGAGTGGATCATGGTCTCTGCCTGCAGGGAGACTCCATACTCGTTCTTCATCATCATGACAGTTTCCAGAACGAAATCAATTTCGAGGCTGTCGCTAAGGACATGAGCCAAAGCTTCTTTTGTATATGCGTCCAGGATCGTAGACAGATAGAGGAACCCATCATGAAAATGCATATACGTGATGTCCGTCAGCAGCACAGCTCGCGGCCCGTGCGCTTCAAATTCCCTATTCAGGAGATTCGCTGCAACATTGCTGGTCTTAAGCGCCTTAGCCATTCGACGATAGGGATTTACCTTTCGAAACGGACAATAGAGGTTGTATTTCCGCATCAGGCGCCGGATCTTCTTGGGATTCATCACGACACCTGTATGCAGGAGCCGCATATGAATGCTGAGGACGCCTTTTTTGTAACCGCGAAAGTTGTATGCTGCCAGGATCAACTCAAAATTGGCGCGATCCTGCTTCTCACGTGTTTCACGGGCGCTTGCAGCGCTTACCCACCTGTAGTATCCGGACCGCGACACGCCGGCAATGTCGCATAATGCACTTACGCTCAGTTCGGTATCCTTCTGCCTGAGGGATGCGTGTATGATTTCAAAGATTTCAGACTGAGCACCCATCACTATTTGCCTCGCTTTACCGAAATCACCTGCTGTGAGATTTTTTTTAAAAACTCAACCTCTTCCCGCAGGTAGATAACCTCGTTCTTCAGCTTGGCATAGGATGCCGGATCACACTCCAGTTCTTTGATCTCCTCCTTGCTCATGCGCTTTCTGCCAGTTCTGGCATATCCCTCGTGCAAACCGCTGGCAGATTCTGCCTCGCGCCTGATTCCACGAATCATATTCTTCACGCGCTCTTCGCCAAGCAAGTCAAAATCATACCCAAGAGCCGCAACAATTTGCCGTCTCGTCTTATGCGCTTCGTACAACTCGAGCACCTTTTCCTTTGCTGCGAGAGTGATGGTCAATCTGTTCTCCGTGATGTTCAGCGTATAAGGATTTACCTCAAGTTCCTTGATCTCTTCGGCAGTAAAGCGCTTCCGTCCCATCTTCATCCGTCCCTTCCTTTGGTCAGTATATCACCTCCGATCCTTAATGTCACAGTCGCTTGTCCGTCCGCCAGGTATCCAGGTAATTTTCGTTGCCCACTTTGTGGGATTCGGGTTTCTTGATTTGTCTACAACCTGGGATTCAGGTTGTTTTGACTGTCTACAACCCGGGATGGCGTAAAATTCGTCTGTCCATCCTACGGGGAGTAGTTTACTGTACAGGGTGCATTTTTTCATTTGCACCCGGGTGCATGGCCCATGCACCCCCTTTGCACCCGGTGCATTTTACTCAAAAAACAGGTTAACAATCATCCCGGCGCTCCATGCAAAAGCCATCGTGAACAGGATGTAAAGGATGAATCGCTTCCAGCCAAGTACGATCTTTACCGCGCCGAGGTTGGTGATCTTCGTTGCGGGGCCGGTAATCATAAAGGCTGCCGCGCTGCCCATGCTCATTCCGTCAGCCAGCCATTCGATGAGCAACGGGATGGTACCGCCTCCGCACATATAAACCGGCACACCGATAGTAGCGGCCATGAGCACGCCAAAACCGTTGTTTTTCCCGAAGAGCCCGCTGACGAAGTCCTCCGGCACATGGATCTGGTACAGTGCCGTCAGTAGGATGCCCAGCAGGAACATGGGGCCGGTGGCTTTGATGTTGCGTCCGATGTTCGTCAGGAAGCGCAGCAGCATGTTTGGGTCGGTATCCCGGAGAGCATCAGACTGGCGAAAGCCTTCGGCAAGAGCACATTCGTCGGT
>JAGCAN010000278.1 GCA_017652685.1 Oscillospiraceae bacterium | reverse complement strand
TGCAGAACATTCAGCAGAAATGCAACAGATGCAAGCAACAGCATAACCGTCACCAGATCCGTGAGTCTGCTGTTGCCAAATATTACCTCTTCTTTTTTTTCCGGCAGACAGACTGCATCCCCTTTTCCGCGCTCTCCGAGATGAAAAGCCCAGAAAAACACTGCTGTATTCGCAGTAACAAGACGCAGTAGCGGCACAGACCATTCCTGATGAAGCGAATAGGCTTCCGTCAGAAACATTCGGCCAAGCGTTATTGCGCCCAGCCAGAACGCATACCAGAAAAAGAGAGGTGAAATAAAAAGCTTCGTCCGCAGATACTCGAGGGCAAGAAGCGCTGCAATCAGCAGAAACAGGATTGCAGTAATCCCCCAGCTGTCCTTTCGAGGGAAAGAGAGCCAGTAAAACACCAGGTAAAAATGGAAGAGAAGAAACTCATAGATTGCGTATTTACTGATCCGCATAACCTCTTCCCTTCACTTTCCTGTTCTACTTTTCTTTTCCCGTTTTGGCAAGCTCGCCTGTTCCGCCTTCTACCACACCTTCATGCCTCAAGACTTTCAAAAACGTCCCGAAAAAGCAGCGGCAGTCAAAAAGGAAGCTCAGCTTTTGTGCATACTCTCCGTCAAGCTTTGCCTTAACCGGGATTTCCAGCTCATCACGGCCATTGATCTGTGCCCAGCCGGTAAGCCCCGGCTTTACGTCATTTGCTCCGTATTTATCCCGCTCTGCAATCAGGTCATCCTGGTTCCAGAGCGCGGGTCGGGGGCCGATCACGCTCATATCCCCCTTAAAAATATTTAGCAGCTGCGGTAACTCATCGAGGCTGTATTTCCGAATAAACTTTCCGCTCTTCAGAAGATACTGTTCCGGATCCTCCAGCTGATGTGTCGGTACATCATGGGGGGTTGACAGCTTCATGCTCCGGAATTTGTAAAGGGTGAAAAACGACTTGTGGATTCCAAAGCGCTTCTGTTTAAAAACAGCCGGCCCTGGATCCTCCTTTTTGATAACCAGTGTAATCACGGCCATAGGAATTGCGGAAACGATAAGCCCGGCCAGAGAAAGAAGGATATCCAGCAGACGCTTTATAATTTTCTTATACATTGCATGCTCCCAAATCATTCTTTTCGCGCTGGCTTCCACAAAACGGTCGCCAGAAAACACCCCGCCAAAAGGCCAAGGAAAAATCCGACCCCCACCCATTTGATTTGAAAAACAGACGGTGCCTGTCCAGAGAAGTCACTGACTATCGGATGCCCTGTATTCTCATCTTCCAGGTTCAGAGAAGCAAGCATCTCAAAATAAGCCCGTTCCGGAGCACTCATCACGGAAAGGACATCCTTATAGGAATCCAGGAACATCATATAAGCTTGCAGATTTTCTGTGTCCGGAGAAAACATATTCTCTCCACCGTATTGCCGGATAAAGCTCCTGTACAACCCTGCGAATGCTTCCGCGAAAGCAACCCGTTTCGGATCTCCCACACTCTCGCGCGCTGCAAACAGATCTTCACTGTAATACCCGGGCAGATCTTTTGCCGCCTCGGCATACCTGGTATGCTGTGCCTGTGCATTTGTAAAACTCTGTACAGCGTTTTTATATCCGTAACTCCCCAACAGCACACTTCCGATCAGTGCGCAACAGACCAGCAGCTTCCATTTTTCAGCCAGCCTGCGCAAGAAATCCGCTAAATCAATTGTCATATCCTTCATTTCTAAATTCCTTCCTGCCCGGTCGGACTTTTCATCTTCGGCTGCAGCCTTGCTCTTAGGGAGAATTCACATCCGCAGTATACCTGCCTGTAAATTCCATACTTCTCACTCAGTTCAACCGAGCGGTTTTCTCCATCCCGCTTTTTGAAGTCGGACGGAAGCCATAAAATCCCTGTTTGCCGGGCTGCCTCTTCTCCGATAGCGTTAATCAACACAGCATTTTTATGCCTGGAAACGGTAAGCGTAGAGCAGAAGAAATCAAAACCATGTTCTTTTGCAATTCTCGCGCATTCCTCCAGCCGAAGCCGGAAACACCTTTCACAACGTTTCCCGCCCTCAGGCTCCTCTTCATATCCCTTTACAGCAGTGTAGTATTCTTCGCTTCGCCATTTCTCCGTCAGCAGCTGCACCTTTTCGGATAGGCCCATCTTCTCGAGCAATTCTTTCTGTGTCTCGAGCCGCCTGACATACTCTTCCTCGGGATAAAGGTTTGGATTATACCACAGGATTGTCACCTGAAAAAACTGCGTCAGGTATTCCAGGACACTGCTTGAGCACGGGCCACAGCAGCTATGGAGCAAAACCGTCGGCTTTTGCTGCCCATACCGGCTGATGATTTTTTCCAGTTCCTTCTGATAATTTCTTCTGTTCATATCGCGATTTTACCACTCCGGCCCATAAAAAGCCACAGTTTTCTATTTTCCGCCGGCGGATCTGAGGATTAGCGTTTGACAATCGGTTACCTCAAAGTTATAATACTGCTATTGACGAAAAAGAGGTGATTGTATTGGACAGCAGAACCAGCAAACAGAACTATTATCTTGATATTGCCGATTCCGTTCTGGTGCGCTCCACCTGTTTAAGGAGAAAATACGGCGCAATTATCGTACGCAACGATGAGATTATTTCTACCGGTTATAACGGTGCTCCGCGCGGCCGCAAAAACTGCTCCGACCTTGGCGTTTGTACCCGTGAAACTCTGAAGATTCCGTCCGGCGAACGCTACGAATTGTGCAGAAGCGTGCATGCCGAAGCCAATGCAATCATATCTGCTTCTCGACGGGACATGATCGGCTCCACGCTTTACCTTGTCGGCCGGGATGCCAAAACGAACGAGTTGCTGAAGGACGCTATGTCCTGCTCTATGTGCAAACGTCAAATTATCAATGCCGGAATTGAAACCGTAATCATCCGGACAGGGCTTTCAGAATATCGGACAATTCCCGTTTCTGACTGGATTGAAAACGACGATTCCATTTTCTTTGGTCTCGATTTGTAACGAATAAATACTCTTATCGACGGCAGGTAAACAGTATTACCTGCCTTTGTTTTGCAATTTCGCCAAGCAGCTTAATTGCCTGTTTATAACGGGTTTCATCCATATTCACCAGTGCATCATCGATGATGAGCGGGCATGCTTCTCCTTCCGGAAGGGCAAGCTCGCACACAGCCAACCTGACGGCAAGATATAAGAGGTCGATGGTTCCGGCGCTGAGATACTCCGATCTTCGCGCCACGGCGTCATCTGTCGTCTTTGTCATAGCAGAAAAATCACGGTTCAGCAAAATGCCTTCATACCGTCCGCCTGTGACAAAAGACATATACTCTGCAGCAACTCTCCCCAACTCCGGAGAAAACCTGCTCTGAATCTCGTCATCTGCTTCTTTCAGCACCGCTTTAGCAAGAGCGATGGCTTGCAACTCTTCCTCAAGCTGCGCGTGCTCTTTTTCCAGCCGTACAAGCTCACTCCTCATAACAACGGGATCCCCTGTTACTGCGAGTTTTCCCTTATCGGTAGCGATTTTATCCGAGAGAGCAACCGCCTGTTTTCTCATATTGGCAAGTTCCCGCACAAATTCTGCCTCTGTTGTACTGCCCGAAGCGCTGTCCGTATCCTCCGATGCTCTGGCTTCCAGTCTCGTCAACCGTTCAAAGGCTTCATCAGCTGCAGCGGAAGCTTTTATTTCTTTTTCCTCTGCTTTGCGTGACTCTACTCACCGTGCGTGGTGCTCATCAAGATTCTGGACAATTCCCTCTGAATCATCCGCCTTGTATTTTCGCAGGATAGATAGTGATTCCTCCTGTGCGTCCTGCAAAGCAGAACGCTGCCGAACATAAAAGGCAAAAAACACCATAGCAGCCACGCAAAAAACCGCCGCCACAAGAATCACTGCGAGGTGCGTGAACATC
>JAGCAN010000277.1 GCA_017652685.1 Oscillospiraceae bacterium | reverse complement strand
ACAGTAATGTATAAAGGATTTAAAATGAAGCTCTATCCCGGAATGGAGGAAGAGTACGAAAGACGCCATGATCTGCTCTGGCCGGAAATGCAGGAGAGCATCCATGCACACGGCGGAAAAGACTACTCCATCTACCTTGACAAAGAAACCCTGACACTCTTCGGCAGCATCTGGATTGACGACGAAGAAGAATGGGCAAAGCAGGCTGACGACCCGATCAACCGGAAATGGTGGGACTACATGGCCGACATCATGGACACCAACCCCGACAACAGCCCTGTCTGCAAAGACCTTCACCTCGTATTCCATCTGGATTAAATGTGTATGACATCGCCATTCTGGCTGCAAACTTCCGGGTTGAAAAGGGATACATGAAAAGCGCAAACCTCACAGGCTTCTTCCTATCCTTGCTCCCAGCTGAGCATTTATCCGAAACCAAAAAACCGAGCAGTGTACAAACAGTGCACTGCTCTTGTTTTGTCATGATTAAAAACAGATGTTAGTTTCCGGATAAAGACTTTTCAGAAGAAAAAGCTGCGAACTTTTTAGCAGCATAGAAGAGCTAAGCAAGTCAGAATCAGTTTTTTCCGCGCCTCTGAAAGTCCTCGGCAATCGGGGCGCACCAGTCAGCATCGATTGTCTCGTTTCGACGAACACGGGCAACCGTTTCGCTGACCACCTGATAATTCAGCTCCGTCCCGGCACGGTCGCAACGATAGCGCACGGCACGGTCTGGACGAATGCCGAAGCTGCGCGCAGCCGAGATCGCATCCATATTTGCGCCGAGAAAGAGGAATTCCCAGCCGTACTTCTCCTGCTCATGCTTCACCATGCGCTGAACCTCATCGTAGGTATAGGCATGGCTGGCATTTTCCATGCCGTCGGTGGTAATGACAAAGAAGGTCTTTGCAGGGCGGTCCTCCTCACGGGCATATTTATGGACATTCCCGATATGATGGACTGCACTGCCGATCGCATCCAGAAGGGCTGTGCATCCGCCGACGCGGTACTGACGGTCGGTCATGGGCTCGACCTTTTTGATGTCGACCCGGTCATAGAGTACGGTGCTGCCGTTTGCAAAGAGGATGGTGGAGAGAAGCGCTTCTCCCGGCTCGTTTTTCTGCTTCTCGATCATGGCATTGAAGCCCCCGATCGTGTCGTCCTCAAGGCCTGCCATCGAGCCGCTGCGATCCAGGATAAATACGATTTCCGTAAGATTTTTATTCATAACAAATACCCCTTTCCGTTTTGGTGGCTTTATCATAAACCAGCGGAAAGGGGTTTTGGTCAACTCGGCGTTGACTTTTTTATGATTTGAGGCCGGTTTTCAAAACCGGCAGGCCATATAAGTCAGGGATTTATGCCTTTTCGAATTCCTCGACGATTTCGCTGTCGGGTGCGGGGGTGCAGAGGGAAACCACCACGATAAACACACAGGAGACCAAAAAGGCGGGCAGCAGCTCATAAATATTCCAGGCGCCGCCGAGAGGACGAACCAGATACTTCCAGAGGAAGATCGTTGCACCACCTGTGACCATACCGGCGATGGCACCATATTTGTTGCAGCGCTTCCAGAACAGGGCGAGCAGCATCAGCGGGCCGAAAGCGGCACCGAAGCCCACCCAGGCGAACGAGACAATGCCAAAGACGGAACTGTTGGGATCACGGGCGAAGAACGCTGCGATGACCGCAATGCAAAGCACCGCAACACGGGCAATGGTAATCTCCTGTTTGTTGGTGAGCTTGCGATGGAACACACCCTTGATGATGTTGTGAGACACACCGGATGCTGCAGCAAGCAGCTGCGCATCGGCAGTGGACATCGTGGAAGAGAGAATACCGGCCAGCACCACGCCCGCCAGCAGCGCCGGCAGGATGCCATAAGTGCTCATCAGCGTGGAAATGCGAACCAGAATCGCCTCGGCAGCAGAGTTGCTTTCGAATGGGGCAATGACACCCTTGCTGCTCATGGCGAAGCCGACAATACCGACTATAATGGCGACGCTCATGGAAATGACAACCCAAATGGAGCCGATGCGCCGGGAAATTTTAAGCTTTTCACCGTCTTTGATGGCCATAAAGTGGTTGAGAATATGGGGCATCCCAAAGTAACCCAGGCCCCAGGCCATCGTGGAAATAATGGTAATGAATCCGTATTTCCCGGGAGTGGTACTCTGAATGGTGGTGTTTGCAAACACATCCAGATAGCCCGGAACGGTTTTTGCGTTTTCAATAACCGCATTCCAGCCGCCGGCAGAACGGATGCCGAAGACAAGAATAACAAAGAGCGCAATCGTCATGACGATGGACTGGATCAGGCTGGTAATGGAGGCTGCAAGAAAGCCGCCCATTGCACAGTAACCGACAATGACAACAGCGGAAATCAGCATGGCGGGGATATAGTTCATGTCGGGAAAGAGATTTGTAAAGAGCTTGCCGCAGGCAGCGAAGCCGGAAGCGGTATACGGCACAAAGAAGATGATGACAACCAGCGCCGCGATGCATTCTATCACACCGCTGTCATCTCCGAAGCGATGGGAGAAGAAGTCGGGGATGGTGATGGCACCCAGCCTCTGGGAGTAGCTGCGCAGACGTTTCGCAACGATGAGCCAGTTGAGATAGGTTCCGAGTGCCAAGCCGATAACCGTCCACGTGGCATCCGCGAGGCCGCAGAAATACGCAAGACCCGGCACACCCATCAGCAGCCAGCTGCTCATATCCGATGCTTCAGTACTCATGGCGATAACAATCGGCCCAAGCTTACGTCCGCCGAGATAAAAGTCACTGGAAGTTTTGTTACGCCTTGAATAGGCAGCGCCGATACTCAGCATGCCAACCAGGTAAATGACAATGGCAATCATAATAAATGTGGATGAACTCATGGTTTGTCCCCTCTTT
>JAGCAN010000032.1 GCA_017652685.1 Oscillospiraceae bacterium | reverse complement strand
GGTCTTAAGGCAGCGCACCTCGTCATTGCGGTACAGCTTCTTCAGTTCGGAGCATTTTACGCTACCGAGTTTAGCTTTGAAAGCTTCGAAAAGCCCGGCGCAGAGCGGACCGAAATTCTCGGTTGCATGGGCTCTGCCGTTTACGGCCATCCTGCCGAGCGCTGCCATACTCCCCGCCAGAATCCCGCAGAGCATCTCGCAGCCCATACCTCCGCCGAAGGCACTGACCAGCTTCATCTCTTCCGGGCCGATGCCGAGGCCGTATTCTTCACTGATGGCCAGCAGGGCTGTCTCTGCACAGTTGTGGTCTTTGGTGATAAAGTACTCATAGGCTTTGTCTTTTAACATTACTTCACGTCCTTTTCAAGTTAGTTTGTTTTTGAATAAAAGATCCCTTGACAATTACAATATCCTGTTTTCCTGTTTTTGTCAATAAGAAGACAAAACGAACCGGAAGCCATGACTCCCGGTTCGCTGTAGTTCCGATTTTTACGTTTTATTTCACTCTCGTGAAATAGAAGCCGTTGCCGGCATTTTCCTGATTGTCATACCAGTAAAGGGCACCGTTGACGTAGTAGAGCCAGCCGGTACCGTTCTGGTAATTGATGGTTCTGGCTGCAGCGCCTGCTTCATTGTATTTCGTAGTGGATTTGGTGCAGTTGTTGTACTCCATCAGCCCGCTTTCATTGAAGGCACCCTGGAAAACCCAGTCAACCGCATCGAACGCGCTGCCTGCCCAGTGGACTTTGACGGTGCTTGCCTGTGCTGTCCCTGAGATTTCAATGGTTGCGCGCTGGTCAACGGCCTGGTAGGATCCGTTATACCCGGTTACGGGAGCAGGCGTGGGATTGGTCGGAGTGGGGGTTGTGGGGGCAGGCGTGGCAGGTGCGGGGATGTAGGACGTTGTCCCGATCAGATAAATCTTCTTGCCGACCGGAATTGAGGTAAGCTTGAAGCTCGGATTCAGACGCTCCAGAAGTTCCTTTACGTTCTCATAGCGGACGCCGTAAGCGTTGCAGAGTTTGGAAGTTGTATCACCCGAAACGATGGTGTGGGAATAGAGCGCATAGCTTGCGTTGTAGGGGCTCGTGGAGGGGAAGTAGTATTCTTTCCCGGCCTGCACGCTGCTGAGGTTCGTGAGGTTGTTCAGCGCTTTCACAATGTCAGAGACCTTCGGGGAATACTTTGCGCCGAGTTCATCGCAGACCCCGTTCACGGTTTCGCCGCGTGCCATCTTATGCGTAACGATATAGTATTCCAGTTTGTCGCCGGCACTGGGTGCAGCAGTCTGCGTGTTGACAGTGGCTGTGGGCGTTGTTGTGCCGGGCAGTGTCGTGCTCTGTGCGGCAGTGTTGGTGGTCATCGGCAGATAAATCTTCTGTCCGACATAGATCTTGCTGAGGTCGTTATCGCTGGTCCAGTTGTTGAGCTTTTTGATCTCTTCCTTGCTGGCAGAATAATTGATGCGCAGCGCGGTACAGATGGTGAATATGGTGTCACCCTGTTTTACGGTGTACTGAATGGCATTGGCAGGGCCCTCTTTTGCATGCAACGCAACGATAGCCTTTGCATCATCGGCTGATTTGGGCAGATAGAGAACCTGACCCGGCTTGATTGCGTTGAGAGATGCCGGTTTGGCATAGCCGTTGAGGATAAGGATCGCCGTCTGGACGGATTCATAGTCCAGCCCATGTGCCCGACAGATCGCAGATACGGTGTCACCCTTGTTAACAACTACCTGGGTTGCATAAGGCGAAAAATCCGCTGCAAACGCTGAGAGCGGAAAAACAGTAACAACCAGGCAGAAAAGCAGCAGTATAGTGATCAGTTTTTTCTTCATCTTCAATTCCTCCTGAAGGATCTTTCTACATGGCGTCATTATAGCACGTTGCTCATTGAATTGCAACAAAAGCGTTTGCAAAATGTAACAAAACTGAAAATTTTTCCGGAAGCTCTTTTGCCGTTCTCCCGGTTGACGGTACTTGTTTTCATTTCCGGGCTATGGTATGATGAAAACCGCAGGAAGTAAATTTGTCTTTTCTGTTTTTCGGCGGTGAGGAAAGGTTACAGAGACTGTCGTGAAAAAGGATGATTCCCGTGAATAAGTATGTTAAAAATTTAAGCCGGATTGAATTTGTCGTTACAATGGCCTGTACCGGAAAGTGCAGGCACTGCTCGGAAGGGGACCATGGAGATTTTTCAGGCCATATTGACGCGGATGTCGCGGTGGAATCGATTCGTAAAGTATGTGAGCACTATACAATTGCGTCCCTGATGACATTCGGCGGAGAAGCACTGCTTTATCCGGATGTGGTCTGTGCAATTCAAAAGGCCGCTGCGGAAGCGGGGATCGAAAAACGGCAGGTCATTACCAACGGCTATTTCTCAAAGGACCCTGAAAGAATTGCGGAGGTTGTCCGGAACCTGAAAAACAGCGAAGTCAATGACCTGCTGCTGTCCGTGGACGCGTTTCACCAGGAGAGCATTCCGCTGGAACCGGTGAAACTCTTTGCCGAGTCCGCTGTCAGATCGAATATCCCGATCAGGCTGAGCCCTGCATGGCTCGTCAGCACGCAGGACGATAACCCATATAATATCCGAACAAGGGAAATCCTGAAAGAATTTGCCCCTTTGGGGATTCCGATCGGTTCCGGCAACGTTATTTTCCCAAGCGGAAATGCATTGAAGTATCTCGGAGAATACTTTGCTGAAACGGCAGACTGCACAAACCCGTACGATGACGATCCGTGCGATATCCGCACATTGTCCTTTGGCCCGAACGGAGATGTGCTGCACGGGAATGTTTACCACACGGATATTCTCACAATTCTGAAGTCCTATCAACCATAAATATACGATACGAAGGGATGATACGCTATGAAACGAGAGCTTGGAATAGCACGCTGCGGGCTGGCATGCTGCCTGTGTTCGGAAAACGTCACCTGCAAGGGATGCCAACGGGACGGTTTTCTTGAGCTTTCCTGGTGCAAGGATGCCGAATGGTGTGAAAACCGCAAATGTGTGATTGAGAAAAAACTGAACGGATGCTATGAGTGCACCCCGGCAGACTGCCGCAAGGGTTTGTATGCGGATAAAATAAAAGCCCGCGCTTTTGCGGAATTCGTGCGACGATATGGCATGGAAGAACTCCTTGACTGTCTGGAGCGTAATGAACAAAACGGCATCATCTATCACCGTGAGGGGATCATGGGTGACTATGATGAATTTGATGATCTCGAGGAGCTCATCTGTTTTATCAAAACCGGTGATAAAAACACAACTGGCAGTG
>JAGCAN010000276.1 GCA_017652685.1 Oscillospiraceae bacterium | reverse complement strand
TAAAGGACGGATTTATCAACGAGCTTTGCGCTCTCTTTGTAATTCTTGCTTCTGAACATCTTTCTGCACCCTCCTGTCAGTCTCCGACGATAACGCCCATCGAACGGCAGGTGCCTGCGATCATGCTGATAGCGGATTCAATATCCGTGCAGTTAAGGTCGGGCATCTTCTGCTCGGCGATCTTGCGGACATCTTCCTTGCTGATCGTTGCAACCTTGTCTCTCTGGGGGACACCGGAAGCAGTCTCAATTCCGCAGGCCTTCTTGATGAGAAGGGCAGCGGGAGGCGTTTTGGTAATAAACGTGAAGCTGTGGTCAGCATAGACCGTGATGACAACCGGGATCATGAGACCCATATCACCCTTGGTACGCTCATTAAAGTCCTTCGTGAACTGACCGATATTGACGCCGTACTGGCCGAGGGCCGGGCCGACCGGGGGAGCCGGCGTAGCCTTGCCGGCGGGAACCTGGAATCTAACGTATCCTACAACTTTCTGTGCCAAGTGAAAGCACCTCTTTCTTCATCAGTATTTATATTTCACGCATCCGTGAGAGGTTCGACCTGGTCAAGCTCCAGCTCTACCGGAGTTTCCCTGCCGAACATGGAGACAACTACGCTGACCGAATTGCCTTCGATGTCGAGCTCCTCAACCTTGCCGAGGAAGCCCATCAGAGGCCCGTCCGCCACACGGACAGTATCGCCGACCGCATATCCGACGTGGATCTCCTTGTGTTCGACACCCAGATCGTAAATTTCCTGCTCTGTCAGGGGAATTGCTTTGCCGTCTGCGCCGACAAAGCCAGTCGCACCGCGAACATTATGGACAAGATGCCAGCTGTCATCCGTCAGGATCATTTTGATGAGGACATAGCCCGGGAAGACTTTGCGTTCCACCGTCTTTTCCCCGGCATCGGTGAACTCCGTCACCGTCTCCATCGGGATCTTCACCTCATGGATCAGATCCGTCATCCTGCGGTTTTCCGCTGCCTTCATCACTGCGGCGGCAACTGCATTTTCATACCCGGAATAGGTATGAACGACATACCATTTTGGCGTTTCTGCCATTGCCGTCAACCTGCGAGGGTGAGCAGAGCCTTCACCAGCAGCTGGGCGATTTCATCAAAGCTCCAGATAACAACGGAAGATATCAGGATCATACCGAGTGAGACAAGGGAGTTCTTGATCAGCTGGTCTTTTGTCGGCCAGATTACCTTTTTGAGCTCGCTCTTCATCTCACGGAACCACTTGCCGATCTTCTGCCAGAAGGTCAGTTTGGTCTCGTCCTTCTTTACGGCGGTGACGGCTTTTGCGGGGGCAGCATTGGTTTTGGTTTCTTCAGCCATTTTCACACATCCTTTCAGAAGTTACTTCGTTTCAACATGCTTGGTATGCTTTCTGCAGAAGGGGCAATACTTCTGAAGCTCAATCTTACCGCTTGTGTTTTTCTTGTTCTTCATCGTATTGTAGTTTCTCTGCTTGCATTCCTCGCATCTGAGCGTAATTTTTACTCTTGCGTCTGCAGCCATTCTTACGGCACCTCCTACTAAATTTATGCTGTTTGGATTTCAAGCCTCATCGGAAGCCATCAAAAAACGCCTGACAGCCGGAGAACCGGATGCCGGGCGAGCGCAGCACAGACACACATCCGTGCCTGTGAAAACAATTGCGGCTTCGCCTGAGGCATGCCTCCCTGAAACGGCCGGAATACCGATCCGCACAGGTAGAGTTAGATTAGCACAGGAGAGGAAAAAAGTCAATCAGTTTTTTATTGTTCTGCTGTTTTTCTTGCAGAAATTTGATGCATATATTATAATTTATTTCCGTTGTCACAGTCATTCCCTTTTTTGCGCGGACAGAGCACCGGAATCGCGGTAAAACAATTTCTTCCGCGCAATATGCTGTGCATCGGCCGCGTGGTACCTGATCATGATCAGAAAAGGAAAAGCAAATGAATTATAAGGAATCTCTTGAATATATCAATTCCACAGCGTGGTTCGGAGGGGAGCCGGGGCTCAGTCGTATCCGGGAGCTGCTCTCCGCACTCGGTAACCCGCAGAAAGCTTTTCGCGCCGTCCATATCGCAGGGACCAACGGGAAAGGGAGCTGCGCTGCGATGACAGCCTCCGTGCTGAAAGCCGCAGGGTATCGCACGGGGCTCTTCACCTCTCCCTATCTGCACCGCTTCAACGAGCGTATGCAGATCAACGGCAGGGAGATCGAAGACGAGGTGCTGGCAGAGCATGCCACCGCTGTCCGGAAAGCGTCAGAGGCCATGGCGGAACACCCCACCGCGTTTGAAATGATGACCGCATGCGCCTTCCTCTGGTTTGCCGCACAGCACTGTGAGATTGCCGTGCTGGAAACCGGGCTTGGCGGGCGGTATGATGCCACCAACAGCATTGAAAACCCGGAGGCCTGCGTGATCATGAACATCGGGCTGGACCACACCCGGATTCTCGGCAGCAGCGTGTCAGAAATCGCCGCAGAAAAAGCCGGCATCCTGAAGCCGGGCTGCGACTGCGTGCTTTATCAGCAAAGCCGGGAGGCAGAAGCCGTCATCGAAGATACTTGTCGCAGGGTGGGTGCCCGATTGCACCGGGCCGACTTCTCGCAAATTGAACCGGAATTTGACAGCCTGGACGGGCAGGTTTTCTCCTATCGGGGAGACCCGTATGCCATCCCGCTTGTAGGCGCTTATCAGAGGAAAAATGCCGCTACCGTGATTGAAACCGTTGAGGTGCTGCGCGGTAAAGGTTGGAAAATCAGCTGGGAAGCGCTGGAACACGGGCTGTACGCCGTGTCCTGGCCGGCGCGCTTTGAGGTGCTTGCCGACGACCCGTACTTCATCCTCGACGGCGGGCACAACCCGCAGTGTGCGGAAGAGCTTGCCGGAAATCTGCT
>JAGCAN010000275.1 GCA_017652685.1 Oscillospiraceae bacterium | reverse complement strand
CTTCCGAAAGGGAAAAAAGCGGAGATCCAGGCGGCAGCCGGATCAGCCGGTCTGAGTGTCAACGCCTGGATGGGGCAGATTATAGAGGCTGCCTTGCAAAAAGAGAACGCAGAAGGGTGATCCTCCTGCGTTTCTCCTTTTTTGTGCGACGCTTGACAAGATTGTTTTCAACAATTCCCCCTTCCGAGGCAAATTGATACAAACACACGATGAACCCAAAATGAACCCAGGCTGATATGCTCCCTTTATGAGAGACAGTGAAAAAGAAAAACACTGTCAATCATGAAGGGAGCATAACTATGTCGAGAGGGAAAATATCGCCAGATGCGCGGCTGGCTGTAGCAAAAGCGTGTGCTGAAGGTGAGCTCAGCCAGTCTGAAGCAGCTCGTAGGATCGGTGTAAACCGAACCAATGTACGAGAATGGATAGCGCTATACAAAGAGAAAGGTGCGGCAGCTTTTGAGAAAACCGATAGTAACCCGAAGTATAGTGTCGAGGTCAAGCTGCAGGCAGTAAAGGAATATCTGGAAGGAAAAGGTTCTTTACGGGAAATAGCAGCGAGATATGGATTGCACTCAAAAATAACACTCAGAAACTGGATAAAGGTGTATAATAGCGGCGGAGACTTAAGCCAGAGGGCAGGAGGACGCCGCATGAAAACAGGACGCAAGACAACGCAGGAAGAGCGAGTCAGAATTGCCAGGGAATGCTTGGAAAATGAGTGCAACTATGAAGAGATTGCCCGGAAATATAATGTCAGTTACCAGCAGGTATATAGCTGGACAAAGAAGTACCAGGAGCTTGGAGACGTTGGCGTGGAAGATCGTCGAGGTAAACGAACAGAGAACCAGGAACCGCGTACAGCAGAGGAAGAGATGAAGATCCGGATTGCCTAGCTGGAGCACGAGCTGTATATGACGAAGCTGGAGCGTGATCTGCTAAAAAAATTGGACGAGTTGGAGAGGAGAGATGCCTTTCTCAAGTAAAACTTGCTCACAAGTACATGGCGATCAAGAGCTGTACTGCAGAATTGAGGTATCCGGTTGAAGTATGCTGCGAAAAGCTGAGGGTTTCTCGATCCGCATATTACAAATGGATAAGTGGAAAGAAAAGCATCCGCCAGCAGGAGAATGAACGGATTGCAGAACTCGCTGAAGAGATTCACAATGAGAATCCTGACAAAGGGCACCGTCGCATCAGGGATGATCTAGAGAAATACCATGAGATCCAGATCAGTGACAAACGCATGCTTCGGATCTGCCGGGCGAAAGGAATCAAATCCACCATCAAATATTCCAACAAAGGTTGCACACGTCACGCTGCAAATCCGCAGTACATTGCCGAAAACAAGCTGAACCGGGAATTCCATGCAGACCGGCCAAATGAGAAATGGCTGACAGACGTTACGGAATTCAAGTGGTATGAAGGACCAATTGTCCACAAAGTCTATCTCAGTGCCATCCTTGATCTGTTTGACAGGCGCATCGTAGCTTTCGCGACCCGCGACAGTAATGACAATCCTCTGGTCTTCGACACCTTTCATTCTGCTGTTAACGCAAATCCGGACGCGCATCCTCTGTTCCACAGCGACCGTGGATTCCAGTATACAAACAGGACTTTCCACAATATGCTCGAAGCAGCTGGCATGCAGTAGAGCATGTCCCGCATAGCCAGATGTATTGATAACGGACCGATGGAGGGTTTCTGGGGCATCCTGAAGCGGGAACTTTATTATGGAAAACGATTTGCAGATCGGGAATCACTCGTAAGTATGATTGAGGATTATATTGATTACTACAATACAAAACGGCTCCAGAGAAAACTCGGAATATTGACGCCGATGGAAAAGCACGAGCAGTATTTGTTAGCAGCATAATGAAACCCGCAAATTTCGTGTGGATGCCTCAGCAGCCATATGAAATCTGCGGGTGCCACAGCACCGCAGTGCTGTGAACTGTTCTTTAATTATTTCACTGTCCTCTTGACGGGATGCAGTTCAAAGGAACAGAAAGAGGTTTTTTTATGAAATTGGAAGAACTGAAAAACGAATTTATCCTTGACTGTAAAGTGAGAAATCTTTCGCCACGAACTGTACACAACTATGAAAAGCAACTAAACTATTTCGTGCGTTTCTTGAAGGAGTCATATCCGATTATCTGTGCTTGTTCTGTGATGTTTCATATGATATAATGCACCTGTAAAGAAGGAAATCAATTCGTGAACCGACAGTAAACTGTCAAAGCGGGAGAAGACAACATGGGTGTCATTATTTCGTTGCCGGTATCGATACTGCTGCTATGGCTTGTGCTCAAGCCTAAAAAGAACGACCCCTTCCCCAAGGGGGGCCTGGCCCGACTGGTGATCGCCGGCCTGCTCTGCACCTTTGTTGCCGGGATCCTGTCCCAGGTTTTCAGCTTGATCCTCGTCGCAATCCGCATCGGACCGGCCAACTTAACGGAAGTCATCAATAAACTCCGTTCCGATATGGCCGGGGCGACCGAACTCATGCAGAGCCTGTCCCCGAAGGGGCGCTCTCCGCTGTGGACGCTGTTCACCACGCTGATCACTGCCGGCCTCCTTGAGGAGCTTTGCAAGTACTTCGCATGCCGCGTCGCCATCCGCAAGGAGGGCATGCTCCGCACCTGGATGGACTCGGTGATCTGCTTTACGGTGGTGGGTCTCGTTTTTCAGATCCTGGAGAACTTCCTGTACGGCGGGCAGTACGGCGTTATTACAGCCATCTTCCGCAATCTGGCGCCGGGCCATTTCATCTTCGGCGTGATGATGGGTTGGTATTTCGGTAAGTATCTGATCACGGGAGAGAAAAAATACCGGTTCCAGTCCATCCTGTGGCCAGCAGTGATCCACACGCTCTACGACACGGCGCTGAAGCTGATGCCCGCCGGTGAGTCTGTGGAGGAAAACAGCAGTGACACGATCTTTATCATACTGGGTTTGCTGGCCTTTGTCGCTGCATTTGTGATGACCATTGTCGTTATTGTCAAGCTTGTGCGCTGGCGCAAAAAGGGCACGCTGGATGTACCGGTTTCCACCGTTCCCACAGCACCTGCGCCCTGACCCATCAGACGGAATAAAGAAGGAGGATCATGATGAAAAAGATTAGAAAAGCTGTAGTGCTGTGTCTTCTGCTTGCCTTGACAGTCAGTGCGCTTACTGCCTGCGGCGACAGCAAGAAGACAAATTATGAGGTCCTGGTCAATGACACGGCCGGCAAGCCTGTCGCCGGTGTCACGATCCAGTTCTGCTCGGATACCGAATGCACCCTGGGAACCACCAATGAAAACGGCATCGCGGTCTTCGAGAAGGAAGCGGGCAGTTATACCGTCCACGTCCTCAAGACGCCGGAGGGTTATGCCCCGGATGATACGGAATATCCCGCACCCGCCGAGCCCGGTCAGGTTGTCATCGTCCTCAAGTGAATCTGTGCCTCGAGTGACAGTAATGTGACAGAGCGTGTGATAACATGCCAGCAGAAACAGGAAAGGAATGATCTGCTATGAAAAAACTGATAAGCATTCTTTTGTTGGTTGTCCTTCTGACCACCGCATTGAGCAGCACCGCCCACGCAGCCACAGACACGAGCATCGGCGTCGAGCCCGGTCAGACCATGCCGGACTTCACGGTGTCTCTGACAGACGGAACGACAGCCACGCTCTCAGAGCTTCTGAAGGAGAAGGATCTTGTCGTACTCAACATATTCGCCAGCTGGTGCAAGCCCTGTGCGAGAGAGTTCCCCGACATGGAGGAGGTCTACCAGGCGAACCGTGATCGGATGGAGATCGTCTCCGTATCCGGAGACCCTGACGACACCATGGAAAAGATCGCGGAATACAAGGCCAGTCACAATCTGTCTTTCCCGATGGGGCTGGCGGGCGACGCGCTGAACTTTATTACGACTCCCGGTTTCCCGACGACAATCCTGATCGACCGCAACGGGATGGTAGGCCTGGTCAAAGCCGGTGCATTTGTCGACAAGGCGGAGTTTGAGGGTAAGGTCAACCACTTCCTCTCCGCGGATTACAACGGAGAGCCTCTGAAGACGGAAAGGGCCTCCAGCAGCTTAAAATATTACATCTACGCCGGAATTCTGCTCCTCGGACTTCTGCTGCTCATCGGCAGATGGGGTATCTTGCGTAAAGCGGGCAAGAAGGGCTGGCACAGTTTGATCCCGCTTTTGAATGCCTACCAGGAATACTCCACGGTCTGGAACGGCTGGATTGGCGTCATCGCTGCGCTGTGCTTCCCAATAGGTGCCCTTTGCAACCTGGCCAAACTGCCCAGTATCCTCTATTTCGCCCTGGTTGCTGCGGGAATTCTGATCAGCATCCCGGAAAGCATCCGGTTGGCGAAGGCATTTGGCAAGGGCAAGGTGCTCGGTGTACTGATGGCCTTCCCCGTGTTCAAACAGATCGGCCGTCTGCTCCTCGGCGTGAGCAAGGCCAGATTTCAGGCTCCTGATGCCAATGGCTCCGCAGGCTGACGAAGACGGAAAAAAGGCATTATTGAGAAGCATCGAAAAACACAAGTGAAAACGGCAGGCATCAAGTCCGGAAAAGATGAACAGAAATCAGATGGCTGTCCCTCTGTGTCATAGCGGCAATATCCGAAACAGAATCCGCATACCAATACCGTCGAATGAAGAAAAAACGATCCTCATATTTGAGCGTATTCAAAAAGTGGCTAATTGCATCTGAGAGCTCTTTCGCTTCATAGTCCGATTCCACGTTGACCGCAGACGGAATGCACTCTTCCAGCTCATCAAGCACCAAGTCGTATTGTCCGTTTCGTTTTATCGCGGTATTGCTATGGAATTTGAGCGTAGCAATATTGCGGGCAATTTTACAAACATAGCTTATAAGGGGATTTGGATCCTGAGGCGGAATCGTATTCCATACCCCCAGATATGTATCGTTCGCGCATTCCTCCACATCCTGCCTGCTGCTCAGAATATTCGCTGCCGTTTTCTTCACGGCCGCTCCGTATTTTCTGTCCAGCTCCGCAATGGCCTGTTCTGAGCGCTCATAGAACAGAGAAATGATTTTGCTATCTTCCAAATGCGTCACTTCCTTTCCGCCTCACCCTATATCTAAGGATTCGCGGACAAATATCTCATCAATTTTCATTTTTTTATCATAGCCAATGAAAACCGTCTCGTATCATATTCCTTGTGTGATAAGTTTTCAAGGGAAAGGAAAAGCCCTGCCAGGTTTCATCCCCGGCAGGGCTGCTTCAATCTGTTCAGGCTTCAATCTCCATCCCGCAGGTCAGCCGGAACACGATCCGGTCCTTGCTGTACACCGTCATGCTGTCCACCAGCCCGGCCCACAAGCTCTCGTCGAACCCGGTGATGAGTTTAGGAATCGTGTTATATTGAGATATCCGCTGCCGAAAACGATAAACAGAGCACAAAGTTGCATTATCCCTGAACCATTTTGTCGTCCATTTGTCTTATGTTTCGGGCTGAATATCACCCTGTCCAGCTCTCTCCGGCGATCTGGGCTTCCTCATCAGTCATTCCCTTGAAGACCAGTGTAACGGTTTTGTCGTCCTCCTGTTCTTCCCGTTTCTTTTCTCGGCGGAGGGCTTCCAGGCGTTCTTCCTGGATGGCTTTCTCCGTGTCGCTCCGGATGCCAAGCACGTATTTAATGTCCTTCAGAGCCCCTGTGATGGTTTTCAGGTCTGCAACAGAGATGGTGTCACCTGTGTCCACATCTTTCTGCAGAAGCGCTGTGACGGTCTCCAAAGCCATGTCAGCAGCGTCATAGGTGGCGGCAGCCCGGTCGGCTTCGCGCTCTGCAGCGCGTTCTATGACCTTTGCATCAAGGATGCTCTGTTTACGCTTCCTGGCTTCCACCCATTTTTCCCTGGCGCACCGCTGGCAGAGAGCGGAATAGGAGACTCCATATTTGGCAGCCAGCTGCCGTGTGCTTATGTTGGCATTACTGATATATTCTGTTTTGATTTTCTGCCATTCTGATCTCTCAGGCATGCTGTTCCTCCTTCCTTGAGAACATGACCGGGGTCTTCACCTGCAGACTCACAGCAGTGTTCTGCGACTAATCTTTTGTACATATCCAGAACCTCATCCCTGGTGTATTTACCCCCGGGCAACTCGCAGATAACCATATGCCCGGTTATCCTGAGTGCAGATGTTATTATATCCAAGATCTCTTTTTTGCCGGCATGTTCTGATTCATCACTTGCCTCTTTAAGCAGTTTCGCCATATCATACAGGATTCCGGCCATTAATTCAGGTGTCATGTTGCTTACCATTTCTTCGTTATCAGGGGAGTGTTCTCCTGTCTTTCCTACGAGATGAGAGTATTCTGTGTGAATCATTTGTTCTGTACCTCCTCCGTAATCCGGGAATTGATCCCATAATATTCCATTGTGGTTGATCCCGTGGCTCCGTGCCGGTTCTTCTTGATCAGGAATTTGATCGTATCCGGTTCATTAGCCTTAGGCCGTTGCTCTTCCGGCCAGCCGAGGGATTCCCTGTGCATCAGGCAGACGGCATCACTGTCCTCCTCTATCGCGCCGGAATCCCGCAGATCGGAGAGAATCGGCTCCCGGTTCTGTTTCTCAACTTCCCGGTTGAGCTGGCACAAAGCAAGGATCGGAGTCCCTGTCGAGAGTGCCAGTCTTTTAAGCCTGTGAGAAATATTGGTCATCAGCTGATACGGGCCCATTTTAGCCATCTCTCCTACCGGCGCGATAATACCGATATGATCGATCACTATCAGATCAAGATCATCATAACATCTGACTTCCCGTTCGATCTCATCCAATGTGGCAGGTATATCGTATATTCTGATACGCCGCTCGCTAATGGTGTTCAGTGCCTGCATAATCTGGAGCCCCTTTTTCTCATCATCGATGTACATTTTATTTTTGACCTTTGCAGTATTGAGCCCTTTCAATATTCCGATTCGCCGGATGTTGATGTCTTTCCGCGGCATCTCCAGCGAGAAATACAGTACATGTTTCCCCTGTGCAGCAACCCGTTCGGAAATGTTGATTGCGATATTTGTCTTGCCGACGTTCGTCCTCGCTGCGAAAACGTAAAGACCGCCATGAACAAAACCACCGCTGAAAATATTATCAAGGGTGCAGTAACCGGTGCTGAGAAACGGAGGTTCGGAATCTTCCCGGAACAGGTAGTCCGCCAGCTCGTTCGCCATCTCCTCAGGAGAGGCTGCAGAGTAATTCTGCTTCTTGAGAATTTCCTGCAGCTTTCCGGCCCCCTCCAACGGCGAAATTTGCCTGTACGCCAGCTCCAAACCTACAGCTGCAGCCTGGCGGTTCTGTGATTCCTTATGCATGTTCCTTGCATTTGCTTCCGCATTTGCCGTTGTTGTATAGCAGAGCCTGACCTGTCGGGATATCCCCAGGTCGATGGAGTACCCGAGCTCTATCGCTCTGTCCTGGATCAGGCCATAGTCAAGAGGCTTTCCGCTGCTGTATAAATCCAGGGATGCGAGATAGATTGCCCTGCATGTGTCATTCTGGAAGTCTTCCGCAGAGATGAGGTTTCGGATCGTTTTAAGTGTTCTTTCTGTATCCATCAGCAGGCAACCGGTGATATTGTATTCCATTTCCAGGGCCCGTTCTGCTTCCTGATCGTTTAAAAGTATGTTCTCCATGATTATCCTTTTTTATGCGTCTGTTGGCAGATCATCACATTCAAGCGATGTTGGTCTGTTTTCAATTTCCTGATTCGTTGCACTGTAGTTCTTCCATGCCCTGTTCCGCAGCCAGTTCTCCATTGACGGGATGTATCTGTCTTCCTGCATTTTCCAAATTGGAATCTGTGTCTCTAATGCTTTCCGGATGTCTTCCGGTGTAGCTCCGGTTTCAAGGGCATCCAGATATTCTCTGTATGCTGTACGAATATCTCCTGTTTTCCTGGGGTAACGATCCCAGAGCTGGGTAAACAGGTTATCCTCGGCTTCCTGATTTCCGGCATCCTCGTTGCTGTCACGCTCTTCCGTATTCTGATTCTTATTATAATTATAGTTATAATTATCCGTAACGTTGTGCGCACATTGTTCAGAATCACCGTCACATTGTTCAGAGACTTTGTCGGGCTGCAGTTTCGCTTCTTTTTCCTGTGCCCGCTTCTTTCTCATTCGTTCAGCACTGGCACCCTCCGAACGGGAATTCTTTACAGACCAGGGCAGAAATATTTCATTCTCAGTGATCTGCTCGGCAAGCTCTGTTTTCAGCAGGAAGTCCAGACAGGCTTCCACATTCTCAGGTTTTTCATCTATATCCAGGGCGAGCTCCGCTGATAATGTCGGTTCAAGTCCGGTATATGTCAGTTTGCCGTCATGCTTCATAGCAACAAGCTGCAGCTTCAGGTAGATTACAAACATCGTGTCTCCATGCTCTATCTTCCGCATTTTCTTGATCCTGCGGGAAGTGAAGATATCATCCATCAGCTGGAGATAATAATATCTGTTTTCTGCCATCTCAAATCCTTATTTCCTCTTGTCGTTTCCCGGAAAGCCGTGTTATACTGTGTTTCGGATGATGACCTGGTTCCCCAACCCGATCCATCCTTTGCCTCTGCAGGTGTTGCCGCACTTGCCGGGGCTCTTTTTATTTTACTCATCCTGCCACCCTCCGGATTTTTCCATATTCTGCTTCCGGTTCTGCTTCCGGCAATGTGCCCTTTAGATACTCTGTCAAAGTGTCCAGATCTAGCAGGTATTTCTGCCCGATTCTTACCGATGGCAGCTGCCCCGTTGTCACCAGCCGCCGCAGTGCGGTCTTGGTCAGTGCTGTGTCAGGATCGGTTTTTCTGAGCCAGTCTGCAACCTGGTCAATGGTTCTCATTCTCGGCATAGCTTATTCCTCCTGTTTTTTGATTGTCTGTGCCTCGGCCGCATGCAGCACTTTTTTCACCCAATAGCGCCTGTTGCGTTCTCGGCATTTGTCTTTGTTTTTTGCATACCATTCGCGCTGGTAAGCCCTTTTAGCTTCCTGCACTTTTTCCGTGATTTCCTTTTCAGTCATTTTTTCTCCTTTTCGTTTTCGTAATTGCTTGACTTCGGAGCAAATCTATGCTACCATATTTTTGGTAATCGTAATTTGCATTTACCATAATATCAGTTTTAAAACATCTTGTCAACTGAAAAAGATAAGTAATAAGTAAACTTACCATAAATGGTAATAACAAGGAGGTTCGTTGTGGCTATAACCGATTTTGATAAAGAAATAGGCTCTCGTATCGCCTATATTCTTGAGGAGGAGTATCCTGAAGTTTCAAAACAAGAGATTGCTGAGCTTCTGGGCATTGCCCCTCCAAATTTGTCTGAAATGTTCTCCGGAAAGAGAAAATTCCGGGTGGAGATGATTTATCAGATTGCTGAAAGATTAGGTTGCTCTACAGATTACCTCCTAGGCAGATCTGAAGTTCCGTCTGTTGATGCAGATATCCAGGCAGCCTGTGCGTATACCGGGTTGCCAGAAAAGGTAATGGAGCGTTTGGCCGTGCTGTGCAGAAATAACGCGCCTGTTTTTGCTAGGGATAGTAAAGGAGAGTATCCTGAAACGGTTGTTTCAGCTGTGCGTGCATTTGAAGACTTAGTTATGTGCCTAGACTTTTGGAGTTTCTTGTTTGACACGGATAACTTGCGCAATTCCGTGAGGATAGGAAAGCAGGCTCTCGATAATCCGGATAGATTTGATAATAATGCTATCATTCCAATAAAAGATACGATTGAATTGTCTCAGTTTAGATTATCCAAGTCCTTTCTGAAGATAACGGATAAGCTGTACCAGGTCGATGAGGTGGTTGATAAGCTGATGAGCTTATGGTTATCGGAAGGCCGGCAGCACAATGGCTAGTATAAAGAAAATCGAAGGGAAAAACGGTGTAGCTTATCAGATTACCGTTACAACCGGAAGAGACAGCACAGGTAAACAAAAACGCCATTGGAAGACATGGACGCCTCCGGAGAAAATGACAGAGCGACAAATCGAAAAAGCTGTCCAAAAAGCTGCCTTTGAATTTGAACAGGAGATAACCCAGGGGTTTATTGCAGACAATCGGCAGAGTTTCTCTGAATATGCCAACTATGTTATCAATCTCAAGGAGCACAACGGAGCGAAACGCCGGACAATAGAAAGATATCGGGAGTTGATGGTCCGGATTGATAAGGCTATCGGGCATATAAAGATAAAAGAGCTACGTCCTCAGCATCTCAATCAGTTTTATGAAAATCTTGCGGAAGAAGGTGTCCGAGCCAGCATAGTCAAGGCTACTCCGAAAAAAGATATTCAGAAGATCATGAAAGAGAAGAAGCTATCTGCAGCTGCTCTTCAGCGTATAACCGGCACAGCAGCCTCCACTTTTGCTCCGGCTATTCATGGCAAAGCGGTTTCAAAGAAGACAGCAGATAAACTTGCTGAAGCACTAGGCTATAAGACAGAATCTCTTTTTACACTGGAAAGGGATAAACGTCCTCTCTCTCCGAAGACGATCACAGAGTATCATCGTCTGATTTCTACTGTGATGAGCCAAGCGGACAAAGAAATGCTGATCATGTATAATCCTGCCCATAAAGCATCTCCGCCGAAGCTTGAGAAGAAAGAAGTTGATAGTTTCCAACCCGAAGAGATGGAGAAGATTCTTGAAGAATTGGAGAAATCTCCTATTAAATGGCAGACTATCGTTATGCTCCTGATCTTCACCGGTTGCAGGAGAGGGGAGATTGCAGGCTTGAAATGGGAATGCATCGACTGGAAAAACAATCAGCTCTATATCTGCCGTGAGCTGAACTATACCGCGAAGAGTGGGATATTTGAGGATACACCAAAGACACATGATACGCGGTATGTAAAAATCGACCAGGAGCTGGTTGAGCAGTTAAAGCTATACCGTGCCTGGCATGACGGGCTCCGTTTGAAAAATGGGGATCGATGGGTTGAGACAGGGTATGTCTTTACTCGTGATAATGGAGACCTGATGAATCCGGACAACATCACACAGTGGGTGGGGAACTTCTCGAAGAAGGTTGGACTGCATGTCTATCCGCACAAGTTCCGCCATTCTATGGCATCGCTGATGATTGCAAATCATGTAAACATCGTGACGGTTTCCAAACGGCTCGGCCATGCGAAAGTATCAACGACATCAGACATTTATTCTCATGCGATTAAAGAAGCTGATGCGCAGGCAGCGGAGGCCTATGCAAGCTTGATCAGGAAAAAAGCAGCGAAATAAAAACAGCGGTTGCTACTCCAAAATGAAGCAGTAACCGCCGTTTTTTTAAGCTTGTGCGGTAAATGTGCGGTAAAATGTAAAAAGCACGATTTCAATATGCGCAAAAAATAATTAAAACCGCTCGATCTATCAAAAATCAAGCGGTTTTCTAAGTTGCGGGGGAAGGATTTGAACCAACGACCTCCGGGTTATGAGCCCG
>JAGCAN010000274.1 GCA_017652685.1 Oscillospiraceae bacterium | reverse complement strand
GCTGGAGGTATTTCTGTTTTGGGAAGATCTGCAGGGGCTGAATCGAGAACAGAAGGATCTTCCTGGGCAGGATCCGGAACGAAAGGTTCGGCAGGAGCGGAATCTGCAGCCGGCGGCTCCCCGGAAGCAGAGCCTTCCGCCGGATCGGGCACATCGTCCGGTTCGGGCTGTTGTGCACTCGGAGAAGCTTCCTCCTCTTCCCAGATTTTCCGCCAGGCTTCTTCAATCTCTTTCCGGTGCTGTTCCTCGGCTTCTTCCTTCGAGATTCCCCCGGCGGTATCCGGGAGAAAGGCTGGAGGCGGGGTAGGCGTCGGCGTGGCGTTTTTTGCACGTTGGGCAGCCAGCCGTTCTTCTTCTGCCATCTGCAGGGCAAGTAGTTCGGCGTCTGTGCGCTCTCGCTGCTCAATCTGTGCGAGGGTTGTCTTTTCTTCCGCTCCTACGATGCGGCGCATGTAGCAGCGGTGCGTTTTCAGATATTCTTCGAGCGTGGTGATGAGGACATCGTTTGCCGAGTCCATTGCATGGATGAATTTGCCGTCTCCGATGTAAATGCCGACGTGATTGATGTAATTGTTCGTAATCCAGGAAAAACAGATGATATCCCCGGGAAGAAGCTCCTCCTGCTCACGGATCTCGGTTCCGTTCAGAGCCTGATCCGCTGCGACACGATTAAGCCGGTATCCGAATTGCTTGAACACATAATAAACAAAGCCGGAGCAGTCAAACCCCGTGGAGGGATCCTGTCCGCCGTAATTGTATCGGTATCCGTCGAACTGAAGCGCATACTGCGCGATCAGCTCTCCTTCATACGGAGTTGGGGTGGGGGTTGGTATGGGGGAGGGCGAAGCCGTCACGCTGGGAGGTGCTGTAGTCCTCGGAGAGGGTGTTATCACCGGGGTGGAAGAGGCTTCCGGCAGCGGGGAAGGGCTCTCTGTTATCGGCTGCACTGCGGTGTATCCGCCTGTGCAGGATGACGCAAAAAGAAGCGCAGCGAGCAGGACAGTAAGAATCGGAAACAGTTTCTTATCCACAGCGGCACTCCTTTCAGTCAGTTACTGCGTGCATTTTAACACAGTTTGAATAATCAAACAAGGAAAAGAGAACGGAATATGATTGTTCCGGCAGGATTTTCGTTGACATAATTCTGTTTCTGTGATAGGATAACGAAAAGAATGGGAATATTCTATCCTGAATGACAGGGAGGGCAGCATCGATGGCAAAAAACACTCTGGATGCCGAAGAACTCTTTCGCAAAAGCGAAGATGAAATGAGTGACATAGAAAAAATGATGGCCGAAATCCTCAGTGAATCCGGGGAAGATGGGCCAGGAAAACCCATCGCAGAAGCGGAGCAGAAGAATGGCGCGGCAAAAGTTCCTTCTTATGTCTCTCCCGCACCGCCGGCGAGAGCAAGAAAGGTTTCCAATGCGCCGGCTTCCTCCGGCAGAGTGGAAAAGGCTGTGCCGGATAACCGCCGCAGTGGAGAGGCATCGGCAAAGCAGAGCCGAGCCCAGAAGATGGAACGCGAAAAGAAAATCAAAGAGGCGTCCAAAAAACGCAGCATCGTGCCGGTCATTGTAGCGCTGGTGCTCATTGCTGTGTTTGTTATCGGCGCACTGGTCTATACCAAGATGTTTGAAGATCTCCGTCTCCAGCGTGAGCGTGCTTCCGTCATGCAAGCTGGTGCAGCGGCAAATTCAACTGCCGGCATTCAGGAGGGAGAAGAGGACGGACAGGAGGGTGAAGCCTTTCCGGAAGTGACCTTCCCGCCCGATATGATTTTCCCGACGCCTGACCCTGACGGAGAAGACGTCTTGGTAATTCCGCCTCCCGATCCTATTGTGATCCTTTCTGACACACGCACCCCGGAAGCAGACGAAGAGGGTAGTGAATCTGCCGCCGCCCCCGACGAAGAACAGGCCCAACATGAACACACCTATCAGTTCTTCAAAGAGGATAAGAGCTGGACAGATGCCCAGCAGGCCTGCAAAGAGAAGGGCGGGTATCTTGCCGTTGTCAGAAATGAGGAAGAACTCCGCAAGGTGGTTGCTCTCGCCCAGCAAAACGGCATCGAAAAGGTCTGGCTCGGCTGCCACCGGGAAAACGGAGAGCTTGTATGGGAAAACGGCGAAACGGTTACTTTCTATGCCTGGGGTGCGGGAGAACCGTCTCAGTATGACAGCGGAGACAAGGTTGCTGAAGATTACCTCCTGCTCTGGCACTTTAACGGTGCATGGGTTTATAACGACAGCCGCAATGATCCTGTAAAAGACTACCCCGGCATGTACAGCGGACAGATCGGGTACGTCTGCGAGTTTGAATAATCCATCGGAAAGTTCACAGAAAAGGTGAGAATTCTATGAAATTGAGAATCAGATTTACCGCCCTGCTGACGGCGGTCGTGCTGCTTTGCTCCCTCGGAGTACATGCCTTCGCTTCCGAAGCTGTTTCCCCGGCGTCCCCTGCCGTAGCCCCTGCCCTCATTGATCCTGCTGAGCTGCAGAAGATGATGGATGATTTTGTGGCGGAGTACAGCCTTGACAAGCAGAGCAGAAGCATCAGCGTCGGCTTCTGCTATCTGAAGACCGGCGACACCTGGTATTACAATGCAGACAAGTGGTATTACAGCGCCAGCATGTACAAAGTGCCTGTGGCGATGCTTCTTGCGGAGCGGGAGCTTGCCGGAGAGATTACGCCGGACACTGTTTTTGAGAACCAGTACTCCACCAACAGCCTGGCGGAACTGGAGCGCAGGTCACTGGTGAATTCCGACAACAACACCGGGCATGCCATGGTGGAATGGATGGGCGGCACATATGCGGGCAAATGCGCCTACCAGATCATCAAGTTTACGGATCTGCCGAAGAGCTATTTCAACCAGGACTTTTTTGATTACAGCTATTACAATGTGGAATTCTACACACAGGTCCTGAAGACGCTCTATAACAATGCCGACCAGTACCCCCACGTTCTGGATTATATGAAGCAGGCCCAGCCTAACGCCTATCTCCGCACCAATCTGGAAGGGAAGTATGACATAGCCCAGAAGTACGGAGCTTTCGAAGAGGTCAAGGCAAATCCTGTCAAGAACAACAATCATGTCGGCGGCATCATCTATACCCCCAATCCGATCGCACTGACTATCATGTCGGTCAATATGGAGAACTTCAACAAGCGTATCGGCGATCTGGCCGAGATGTTTACAGACTATGCGCTGGAGCTCGACGAAAAAGTTGACGCCTATGAGGCCGAGCAGGTACGT
>JAGCAN010000273.1 GCA_017652685.1 Oscillospiraceae bacterium | reverse complement strand
GCTGACAGGAAGAAGAAATGGGAATGCAGGCAATAACATTTGCAAAAGGAAACGAGCATCATCTGAAGGATTGCAAGGATGCGCTCTGCCGCTCAGCACTTGGCGAAAAATACTTTTCTTCGCCGGGGAGCGCGGAAAACGCGATCCTTGAAGGGATTCATCAGGGGAATCTTTATGTGGCGCTCATCGGTAAAGAATGCGTTGGATTTACCTATATCATTCCGAAGGGAGCGTTTCACGGTTTCCCCTACCTGCACATCATCTCCATTAAGGAAGAATACAGAGGTAAGGGTATCGGCAAGGCTCTATTGGATTATTCTGAACGGATTGCGCTTGAAATGGCAGACAAGTTTTTCCTTGTGGTAGCGGATTATAATCCGGACGCAAAGCGGTTCTACGAAAGAAATGGCTATCAGCAGGTTGGGGAAATTCCAAACCTGTACCGCCCAGGAATCACGGAATACCTAATGGCAAAGAACCTGAAAAAATGATTTTTGTGAAATAATATCCCCCCGGGGGGCTTAAACCGCGCTCAATTCAATGGTATACTGTCACCGTTATAAAAGGCGGTGGTTCTATGGAACAGAAAAAAGACACAAAACCATCGGAAAAAGAAGAAAAGCTTTTGAATCTGATCCG
The DNA here is from genome assembly GCA_017652685.1 of Oscillospiraceae bacterium. GTDB lineage: Bacteria > Bacillota > Clostridia > Oscillospirales > Oscillospiraceae > Limivicinus. The sequence goes on along the minus strand of JAGCAN010000273.1, from coordinate 3,377 downwards.
GGAACTGGGCTTTGGTCAGATCGTGATTTATGTCGCTGACGGCCAGCCGGTTCGTGCGGAAGAAATCCGAAAAAGCATCAAGTTTTAAGTCAATACATCGATCCGACTGAACAACAGCAGGTCATACGATTCCTCCACAACAGGAGGATGTATGAGCCTGCATTCTTTTTTCGATCAAGCAAACAGGAAAGGAAAAACAGCCATGAAAAGAACAAAGAAAACGCTCGCCATGCTGCTCGCCCTCGTGATGACGCTCAGCATCCTCATGATCGGCGGAACCATCACCGCATTTGCGGAGGGAGACACCATCGAAATAACCGATCTGAAAGGTCGCACGGTCACTCTGCCCGCGGATGTGCAGCGCGTCGTAGTCACCTTTAATATGGAGGAATACTTTGCCGTAGCCGGGAAAACCGGCATTGACAAGCTGGTAGGCTGGAGCCATAAGTATTGGGAAGGCCGCCGTCAGGACGCCTACGACGCCTTTACCGCCGTTTATCCGCAGCTGGCGGAGATCCCCGACGTGGGCTATAACGCCGACATCAGCATTGAGGCCATCATCTCTCTGCAGCCTGATGTGGTGCTTGCCTCCTCTACGGGTGCCAACTACAATGCCCTGGAGCCTGCCTTTGATAATCTCCGGGCTGCGGGCATCGAGTGCGTGTTCTTTGACTTCCATGCCCAGACAGTGGAAAAGCACTGCGAGAGCGTGAAGCTTCTGGGTACGATCCTCGGGCAGGAAGAGCGCGCTGATGAGATCGCTGCCTTCTATAGGGAGCAGATGGCGGTTATCACGGAACGCCTGACCGATCTGCCGGACGAAGCCCGCCCCAGAGTGTACATGGAGTTCAGCATGGGCCCCGGTCAGTACGGCGGTACGTGGTCTGAACAGATGTGGGGTGCGCTGATCCGCACCTGCGGCGGCACAAATATTGCTGCCGGGATGGAGGGCGCTTCTGTGGAGATCGCCCCGGAACAGGTGATCTCCTCTGATCCGGAGGTCATCATATTCACCTGCAGCCCCCGTGAGGACGTGAGCGATAACGTGGTACTGGGTTACGGCGCAGATGAAGCACTTGCCCGTGAGCACCTGTCCGCCTATGCCTCCCGTGCAGGCTGGGCCGATCTGGCTGCGGTGAAGAGCGAGAATATGGGCGCACTGTATCACGACTTGAGCCGCCACATTTTTGACTTTGCCGGCGCGCAATTCCTTGCGAAGATGATCCAGCCCGATCTATTTGCCGATCTTGACCCGGAAGCAAACCTGGCCGAGTTCTTCGACCGCTTCATGCCGGTGGATCTGGACGGTGTGTGGACGCTCAGCCTCAAGTAAACAATGGATCACAAACAAACTCTGAACGATTCCAGCCGCGCAGTATATGCGCGGCTGAATCGGCGTAAATACTGGATCTTGTTCGGATTGGTTTTATTCTGTTTTTTCGCCTGTATTACGGATATCCTGACGGCTGCCGCCTCTCCAGCTTATCGCCTGTCCACGCAGGAGGTTTTAAATTGTCTGCTCCATCCTGCACAGGTCTCCGCCGGAACTTATGTAATCGTCATCAAAATGCGGCTGCCCATCGCCCTGATGGCGTTGGTGGTGGGATTCTCTTTGGGAACCGCTGGCGCTACGATGCAGACGATCCTCCACAACCCGCTAGCCAGTCCCTACACGCTTGGCGTAGGCACGGCGGCGGGTTTTGGCGCTTCTGTCGCCATCGTTCTGGGGCTTGGCTCTGTCATGACTTCCGTTCTGGCTTTTGTCTTTGCCATGCTGATTTGCCTGATGATCTACTTTTTGGGGCGGAATAATGTCAATTCCGGCTCTCTGGTGCTCTCCGGTATCGCCTGCCTGTTCCTGTTCCAGGCCCTGCAGGCCTTGCTGCAATACGGTGCGTCTGAGGATCAGAACCAGAGCATCGTATTCTGGTCCTTTGGCTCCCTGCAGAGAACCGACTGGATGAAGCTGCTCATCACGACTGTTGTTGTCGCTGTGACCACACCACTGATCTTTACCGACTCCTGGAAATACACAGCCCTCACTATGGGAGACGATAAGGCCGTCAGCCTGGGGGTAAATGTGTCGGGGCTCAAGATCAAGGCCTTTTTCCTCATTTCCCTGATGGCGGCGGTCTCTGTCTGCTTTACCGGCTCCATCGGCTTCATCGGGCTGGCCGGGCCGCATATCGCCCGTATGCTGGTTGGGGAGGATCAGCGCTTCTATTTGCCGATCTCCGCCCTTTGCGGCGCGTCGATCCTTTCAGCGGCTTCCATTATCTCCAAGCTCATCCAGCCGGGATCTGTATTCCCGGTCGGCATCGTGACCTCGATCATCGGCGTACCGTTCTTCTTTTCGCTGGTGTTCCGCTCCAATCGGGGAGGTGGCCGCGCATGAGCTTCCGCGCAGAGCACATCTGCTATACCTATCCCAAAGCGAAGGAACCGATCATCCGGGATATCTCTTTCGAGGCTCCGGATGGTTGCCTGACCGCGATTATCGGGGCCAACGGCGTGGGGAAATCGACCTTGATTAAATCTATGCTGGGCATTTTTAAGGCACAGGGTGAGGTCCGGTTAAACGGGAAAAACCGCCGCGAGATGAGCCATCAGGAGCTGCACCGTCTGGTGGGCTATATGACGCAGGAGAACGCCCTGCTGACAAGCCTTAGCGTGCTCAACGTGGTGCTGCTGGGTCGACTTGGCACACTGAATTTGAAGGTACAGGACGAGGATATTGAGAAAGCCATGCAAACACTCCGCCTTCTGCATTTAGAGGAACTGGCAGAGCGGCCTTTTTACGCGCTTTCCGGCGGTCAGCGCCGCATGGTGGATGTGGCACAGACGCTGGTACGCGATCCAAAGGTCCTGATCATGGACGAACCGACCGCCAACCTGGATCTGGTGAACGAACTGCAGGTATTGGAGTTGGTCAAGGCTTATACGAAACAGAAGAACACCGCGACGATTCTGACCTTGCACGATTTAAACATGGCTGCCCGATACGCTGACCGTCTGGTGTTGCTCAAGGACGGCTGCGTCTACCGCGAGGGCGCGCCTGCCGAAGTCATCACGGAGGAAAACATCCGCGAGGCCTACGGTGTGGAGGTCCATGTCCATACCAGCAGCCGAACCGGAACACCCATGCTGCTCCCACTTGCCGCCGTAAGGAAGATCGATTATATCTTTTAAGGAGAAGCAGAAAAAATGGAAATACAGGAACGGATCAACGCGTACTGGTCCAAACGGGCAGACGAATTTGGAGACGCCCGCTATACAGATATGCAGAGCAAAAAACGGGAGGATTGGACAAAGCTGATCGAGAAGCATTTACCGGAGCGTCGACCAATCCGCGCTTTGGATCTGGGGACCGGGGCTGG
>JAGCAN010000031.1 GCA_017652685.1 Oscillospiraceae bacterium | reverse complement strand
CCCGAAAGAGCAAGGACCCGATGTACACCGCTATGGTGATGGAGTGCATCGGGTTGGCAGATGTCACATTCGCCGGGCTGACACATACCACGGGTGATGTGATCCTAGCCGCTACTACGATTATTGGTTTGAAAGATGGCATTGAAACGCCATCGTCTACCGGCCTGGCTATCATCCCGGGCTTTGAGGGTTCAGAAGGCGAATACCTGCTGATCGGCGACAGCGCTGTTTGTGTGGACCCATCTCCGGCTGATCGTGCATCGATTGCCATCTCCTCCTGTGAGACGGTAAAGGAATTGTTTGGATGGGAGCCGCGATGCGCGATGGTTTCCTTCTCGACGGACGGCAGTATGGAACATCCAATGGTGGATGATGTTCGCGAGTCGGTGCGCATTGCAAACGAACTCCGTCCGGACCTTGCCATCGACGGCGAGTTCCAGCTGGACGCTGCCATCAATCCGGGTGTCGCCGCGAAAAAAGTAAAACGCGAATCCAAAGTTGCAGGCCGCGCCAACATCATCATCTGGCCGGACATCAACGTGGGCAACATCGGCGTGAAGCTGATCCAGTTCTTTGCGCATGCAGATGTGCCGGGCCCGTTCATTCAGGGCTTCAAGAAGATCGCCTCGGATTGTTCCCGCTCCGCCCCGATCTCCGAACTGGTTGGCAATATCGTTATGTGCTGCGTCCGCGCGGCTAACAGTAAGTAGAACTAACTGCGCAACTCAACAGAGCTGCACACCGTGTTCATCATAGACTGAAGCTTATTAAACGACAAACAAAAAACAGCAGGGGTTCCGTTCTGGTAATCCCTGCTGTTTCGTCGAAATTCCTGTTTCTGTCTGTTCCGGTCGTAGGATTTTCCGTTCTTGACAGTCCGCGTGACCGGATTCAAACCGTTCCAGGTGCTGCGCTGCGAAGAATAAAATTCTTTCTGCGCCGCCTTGCTGCGTTTGCCAATCGGCACGTACTTATTCATTTGAATCACTCCTTTCTTTATAAAGATGTTTAGACGTTTAACCAGCTGCCTCTTCCACTGGTATTATACATGCTTTGTCAATCTCCCTTACAGCGGATACTCATACAGCTCGTACTCCGTCCAGCCGGTGTCCTCGTAAAACAAGTTCAGCGTCTGCAGATACTCAAATCCAATCCCTGTATATAATTTTGCGGCTGGAAGATTGCCCTTCAATACATCCAGGCGGATGACTTTCTGCCCCTGCTCGCGCGCGGTCTTGATGGCAAACTCCACCATCTGCCTGCCGACGCCTCTGCATGTATGCGGCGTGTCCACACCCAGCGCATGGATCAGCGTCACTTCAGAATCTTCTGCCGGCGTTTTCCACTGACCCTCCTTGTATCCGTCATTACTAAGATGGTTCAGCACCATCGCCGCAATGATCTCCCCGGACTCCTCCGCAATGTACAACTCGCCATTCTGTAAGGACTCCTGTAAAAACTCAGGTGCAGGATAGATATCTTTTTTCCAGCCTGCACCATAAGGAAGATCCGCTATTCCATCGATCACTTTGAAATAAAATGACCGCACATCCTGAAACTGATCAGGATTCGCCTGTTTGATCATCATCTGGTTTTTCTTCCTCCAGATCTTCTTCTGACAGATCATCTACCTGAAAATCATCATCCGGATTTTCTTCCGCAGAATTACGTTTTTTCTTATTCCCAATAAAGTAGACCACTACTGCAGCTGCTGCCAGCACAACCGCAGCGACTATTGCCAACACGATCGCCGTCGTGCGTTTGCGCGCTTTAGCCTGCTTCATCACCTCGATGCCGGTAAGGTCCAGCGTTCCGTCGTCGTTGATGGTCGCGCCGGATGCCACCAGCTCCTCAATGTCATCGATGGTCCGCCCCGTCACCACATGCGCCTTAATGAACGCATCCGTTCCTACATAGATCTTGGTCATCGTTTCCTGACCGGTGTAGCTGTTTTTGGCGGTGATGGTGTAGAAGCCCTCTTCCGAATAAACTGCGCCTTCCTGCGCCGGTCCGTCAAACAGAATCTCGGACGACCAGCCGTCCTCATCTTTTGTGATCATGACCCGCTTCACGTTGACATCCAGATAACGGGACCTGGTCAGGTCAAGCGTAAACCCGGTTTCTGTATAGGACCTGTTCGCCAATTCCTTTCCACTGCCCGTCTCAATCGGAAAGATCTCACACTCGCCGCCTCTGACCGAAATATGGAAGAAGATCGTGTAGTAATACTCGTTGGTGGTTGTCGTCGGCCGGACGAAAAAGAATCCGGGACTACTCTTTTCTTCTTTAACTTTATAATTCAGCGCGATCTCATAGTCCCCTTCTTCCAGGGTCAGGATCTGCATATCTGTATCCTTACGGGCGTTTGCTTCCAGAAAGCCGGAGTAAATGCTCGGCTCGCCGTCGCCCTTCCTGACGATCAAGGCGCCACGCCCAAAGTCCGTCTCACCGATGCCAAAATATGTATCGGTTCCCTGCCGGTCTGCCTCGATGCGCAGGGAATCCTTCCCGTTCAGCTTATCGATGTCCTGCGCCAGACGGAACGACAATGTGACCTGGTCGCCATCGTTCTTGATGAAGACCGGGGTCCCGTCATCCTCGGTGCTGGCGGAAAATCCGCTGATAGAAAACTGCCCCAGCTCCCATCCGTAGTGCGGGTCTTTTTCATCGATGCCGTTCTCTCCCACATAGCCCGGGCCGTCCGCTTTTAACGTCGACCCCAGGTACATCGTCGACCGCTCTTTATCGGTGCTCTCCTGAGGCTCCTCCTCGATGCCTGCATCGTACAGGTAGAATTCGTAGACTTCCGCCTTCTTGCGATAGTCGTAGTCTTTGATGTCAAACCACAGGACCTGCTTTTCGTCGGTCAGGTTCTGCTCTTTATAGGCGACGATGATGCGGTAATAACATCCGCCAGCGAACTGCTCCGCGTCCGCATAAAAGACTGGGTCCGCCCGATACGGCGTTTTCTCAAAGGTGTCCGTCTCGGTAAATTCCGTTTCCCAGGTCCACCCATCCCAGGACGACTGCACGATGATCGCGCCTTTCCCGATCTTGTCCATCTTCATCCCGTCGACGGTTTTGCCGTTATCGTCAGCCAGCGCCCAGGTGCCGTATTCATCGATCACGTACAGCCCCTCATTTCCATAGGAATAGCAAAGGCCGACCGACCGGCTCTTGACTCCGATTGACATGACACCGTCCTGCTCCGTAATGTCCGCAATCTTTGCCTGCACGGAACACGTTCCGTAGGTGTTGTCGTGGCGGCTCGGGACATACTCGGCTGATTCGGAGATCTCGTAATTGCCGTTCTTGTCAAATTCGTAGACCCAGCCAATGACTTCCACGATGCTGCTGTCCGCGAACGCCCTCTGCTGCACACATGCAAACACCATCAGCAGAGCCACTGCGACCAGCACCACCTTCATTGCCCCAGTATGTAGTTTTGAAAAATGCTTTTCTTCTCTCATGGTCTTTCTAACCAGACTATTTTACCAGTTTTGGTGGGCTAACTGTCAATATAATTATTGAAAGACTGATTTTCCCCAAAATGCGAGTTGGGATTCGTTCACCAAGAGAGGTTATGGATGAGATTGCGAGTTGTGTTCGTTTTTGAAGGGGTGTTCCAGATGAGATTGCGAGTTGTGTTCGTTTTTTTCATTTAGAGTTACCCAACTCTCGGAAAT
>JAGCAN010000272.1 GCA_017652685.1 Oscillospiraceae bacterium | reverse complement strand
TGAAAAAATCCGGAGCAATACCTCGCTGTTTTCCAGTTCATTCCAGGTTCGCACAAAGGAAACCTCCACATGATGCGAAAGAAGGTAGTTTTCCATACCGGAGAGCAGAGAAAGATAATAGGGATCGGAATATTTGCCGCCTCGGAGCTTGATCACGCAGCCGACCTTTTTGACGGACGGCCTGGCTTCTGCTGATGCTGCCTTGCGTCGGGAAGCTGCGGCCTTGTAGTTCAGCTCCACAATGGCTTTCCAGACACGGTCACGTGTCTCCTCGGTTATTTTGTAAGTCGTGTCATTGTTCATGACGCGGGAAACCGTTGCGATGGAAACGCCGGCGTGCGCAGCAACGTCGCGAATCGTACTCATCGATGGGATCCTTTCCGTACAGTATTTTGTTTCGTAAAAGAATGGAAAATGGCAAAAATTAACGAAACAAACATAGTATAACAGAGCAGAAAAAACTTGTCAATCTTTACCTTTTCAAGTATAATAACCACAAATAGTAGTCTAATTGTGCATTATTTCCACGTAACGATTTGAAAATAATAACGTAACAAAAGTTGCGTTTTCCCTGAAGGGGGTGTGGCCGATGAAGCTGGCATTGGTCGGGGCAGGAGCTCGCGGCATGATTTATACCCGCTATGCGCATGACAAACTTGGTGACGAAATTGTAGCCGTGGCAGACAGGCATCCGGAAAAGCTGGAAAGAGCACGCCGGCTGTTCGGTACGCCGGAGGCAATGCTGTTTACCGATCCGATGGAGCTGATCCGAACGGTTCCGGAAGCGGATGCATTAATCGTTGCATCCATGGACAGGGATCATTATGCGCATGCGATGGCTGGGCTTGACAGAGGCTGGCACCTGCTGCTGGAAAAGCCGATTTCTCCGGATCCTCTGGAATGCCTGAAAATCTCCCGCAAGGCTACCGAGATGGGGCTGAGCGTAACCGTGTGCCATGTGCTGCGGTATTCTCCGTTTTTCGTCAGGCTGAAGGAAATCCTCGACAGCGGGCAGCTCGGAAAGATCATCTGTATCGACCACACGGAAAACGTAGGGAATTTCCATATTGCTCACAGTTTTGTACGCGGCAACTGGCGCAACAGTGATCTGGCAAGCCCGATTATCATGCAGAAGAGCTGCCATGACCTGGATATTCTGCTGTGGCTGACGGGGAAGAGTGCCGTTCAGATTTCTTCTTTTGGCAGTCTGACCTATTTCAGGCCTGAAAATGCCCCGGAGGGGAGTGCGGAACGCTGCCTTGACTGCGCTGTTGCAGACGAATGCAGGTTTGATGCCCGTAAGGCCTACCTGCCGGTAATCGGTTCGTGGCCTGCGGATGTACTGACACAGGACCAGACCGTGGAAGGTATCCTCAAAGCACTGCGCGAAGGGCGTTACGGGCGCTGCGTCTATCGCTGCGACAATAATGTCTGTGACCATCAGAGCACGCTGATTGAGTTTGAAGACGGTATAACAGCCACCTTCACACTGTCCGGTATGACCAACCGCATCTGCCGGACGATCCATGTGATGTGTGAAAACGGAGAGCTGTGGGGAGATGACGGAAAAGGCGAGATCCGCATCAGCCCGTTCCGCTCCAATGATGTGGACGGATATCAGGAGCGTGTGATCCATATCGGAGCGGTTTCCGGAGATCACAGCGGCGGAGACCAGGGCTTGATGGAGGATTTCTCTTACGGGCTTCATCATATGCGTCAGAGTGACAGCAGATCGTCGGTCCAGAAATCCGTTGAAAGCCATCTGATGGCCTGCGCGGCAGAGAAGTCACGCCTGAGCGGACAGACCGTCCGCCTGGCGGAATATGAAAAGGAACTTCTGCAGAAACTGTAATTCACCGGGTGGTCCCGGAAAAAATAAATAAATTTGGAGGAAAACTACATGAAAAAACTTCTTGCAATCCTGATGGCTGTAGCGATGCTTGCCACGATGGCTTTTGCCGGTGGAGTAACGGCCGCTGCAGACGAAGCTGTAGAGATCCACTATGCCTACTGGGCATCGATGGATGAGTACTATGAGCAGTGCAAGGCAGCCTTTGAGGCGAGCCATCCGGGCGTCACCGTTGTTCTGGAGCACACTTCCTGGGGTGAATACTGGACAAAGCTGGAAGCTGCGGCAACCGGCGGCAGTGTAGCCGATGTATTCCAGATGAACGGTGTGAACATCACAAAGTATGCCGATGGCGGTGTGCTTCTGCCTCTGGACGATTATATCGCTGCCTCTGAGGTTGATCTGGCAAATTATCCCGAAGCAATGAACAACATGTACAATTATGACGGCACCCAGTACGGCATTGCTATGGACTATGATACAACCGGCCTGTGGTTTAACAAAGCTCTCTTCGACAAAGCCGGCATTGCCTATCCGACGAGTGACTGGACGTGGGCTGACCTCACTGCTGCGGCTGCTGCTCTCACAGGTGTTGAGGAAGGCGTTTATGGCATTGCTGCCGGCTATTCCGATCAGCAGGGCTTCTACAACACCTGCTTTGCCGAGGACGGCTGGTTTGTCGATGGCGAGAAGTTCGGCTTCAACGAGCCGGGAACTCGTGCCGGTATCCAGTGCTGGATCGATCTGATGGAAGCCGGTTATTCTCCGTCTGAGCTTTCTCTCGAAGAGAATGAAGGCTATCTGCAGTTCATGGCCGGAAAGCTCGGTATGATTTTCTCCGGTGACTGGATGGTCAAATACTATGCCTCTGAAGATTCTTCTGTCTCTGAAATTTGTGATGTTGTCGAAGTTCCTCTGATGTCCACCGGTAAACGGGCTTCCGTCATCCACGGCAAGGCAAACTGCATCTCTGTTGCCACCGAGCATCCCGATGAAGCATGGGCATGGGTCGAATATCTGTCCGGCCCCGAGGCAATGAAGCTGATGGGCGATATGGGCATTGCAATTCCGTCCTATCTTGAATTCTCTCCGACCTTCTTCGAGGCCTATCCGCAGTACAACATGGGCATCTATGCCGATGCTGCAGCGAATTATTCCTTCGTTTACCCCTCTTCCGCCTACAACACCGAGTGGGCTGACATTATGTGGAATGAGCTGGTCCGCGCCTTCAACCTTGAAATCACGGTTGACGAGGCATGCGACAATATTATGGAGCAGCTCGGATAATCTGCTTCTCAAGCGTGCGGACGTGATGGGCATGTGCCTGTCACGTCCGCTCCGTTTCCGGTTCAAAACAATTCGTTTGGAGGGATACCTTTGAAAAAGCGCCGTTTGACACGGGAAAAACTCACAAACTGGCTGTGGGGTTACAGCATGATCCTGCCGCTGCTTCTCGGGCTCGGGGTCTTCTATTTCTACCCGGTCGGAAAGGTCATGCGCGACAGCTTCTACAATGTAGGTGCTTTCAACAAGTCCTCCTGGGCAGGGCTGGCAAACTATGAGAAGATGCTCTCGGATTCCGGGATGTGGAAAAGCCTGGGAAATACCTTTTCCTATGTGCTGATTATTATTCCGGCAACCGTTTTCTTCTCGCTGGTTCTGGCGGCGCTGCTGAACACAAAAATCAGGGGCCGCGGAGTCTTTCGTGTGATCTTCTTTATCCCGACGGTGACCATGTCCGCAGCCATTGCAATGGTCTGGCGATGGATCTTTAACGGTGATTTCGGAATTCTGAATTATCTGGTGAAGCTGCTCGGCGGGCAGGGGCACTACTGGCTGAGTGAACAGGCGACGGCTCTTGTCTGTATTTCGCTGGTCACGATCTGGATGGGTGTGGGTTATAACATGATTATCCTCCTAGCGGGGATTCAGGGGATCCCGTCCGTCTACTATGAGGCTGCTGAGCTGGACGGTGCCTCCAAGATCCGGCAGTTCTTTACCATTACGCTTCCGCTGGTTACTCCGACGCTCTTCTTCGTTCTGACGACAACCGTTATCTCCACGCTGCAGATTTTTGATGTGATCTACATGATGATCCCGGCAAAGAGCACTGCCATGCGGTATACCCAGAGCGTTGTCATGTATTTCTACCGCAATGCGTTTGAGTTCTCCAAAAAGGGATATGCAAGCGCCATTGCAGTGTTCCTGTTTGTTATTATTATGCTGCTAACCCTGCTTCAGATGCGCCTGCAGAAGAAGTGGGTTGTATACGATTGAGAGGAGGGACTGAAGATGCAGCGAAGTGTACACCGGAAAAAGATGTCTTTCGGGACGATGCTGGTCTATATCGTCCTGATCCTGGGCTGCTTTATTACACTGGCTCCTTTTGCCTGGATGTTTCTGACGTCTTTTAAGACGCAGGTGGAAGCCGTTTCGATTCCGCCTTCTATTTTGCCGCGCCATTGGGATCTCAGCTCTTATCTGACGCTTTCCAATAAGCTGCCCTTCTGGCGGATGTATGGGAATACGGTGCTTACGGCAATCATCATTGTGGCGGGGCAGCTGACGCTGTGCTCCCTTGCGGGATACGCCTTTGCCCGGATTCGCTTTCCGGGCAGGGATGCGCTGTTTGTGCTTTGCCTTGCTGTGCTGATGATTCCGAGCTCTTTCCTGATTCTCCCGCAGTACCTGACCATGCAGAAGCTGAAGCTTCTGAATACCCTGCGTGCCGTCTTTCTTCCGAACCTCTTTTCCGCGTTCGGGACCTTTCTGATGCGGCAGTTCTTTATGGCAATCCCGCAGGAACTGGAGGATGCCGCGCGAATTGACGGCTGCGGGCACGGCCGCATCTTCGTGCAGATCATGCTGCCGCTTGTGAAACCCGGGCTGGTATCGCTCGGGGTGCTGACACTCCGGTTTGCGTGGAACAACCTCATGTGGCCGATGATCGTCAATACATCGCCGGAGAAGATGACGCTTGCCGCCGGCCTGAGCTATCTGCAGGGGCAGTACCTGACGGACTATCCAAGCATCATGGCCGGAGCGCTGTTGTCTATCATTCCGCTGATTATCATCTATGCAATCTTCCAGAAGCAGTTTATCGAAGGCATTGCCCTGACCGGCATCAAAGGCTGATCGGGAATTTGGATACATCCGGGGATGACGTCGGGAAACACGACGCCATCCCTGTTTGCATATCAACGGCGGAACGGAGAGGCTGGAAAACCGGATATCGGCAACAGAAAATCCGCACGGGCAGTCAGAGGGCTGCCCGTGCGGAACATTCAAGCGGAAAAGTTCCTTTTTATATCACATAATCAAAACCGTCGGATTTCTTTTGCATCAGATCCTCGACGGTATAGGCGCTCAGGTATGTCCGTACGGCATCGTCCAGCCCCTTCCAGAGCGAAAGCGTCCGGCAGTCGGACATGCGTCTGCACGGCGGCGTCTCTGCATCCAGGCAGGCTACCGGTGCGAGTGTGCCTTCCATCAGGCAGACCACATCATAAACATTGATCTGATCCGGAGCCTTGTTCAGCTGATAACCGCCGCCCTTGCCGCGCAGGCCTTTTATAATACCTGCTTTGACAAGGTCCTTGACGATGTTTTCCAGATATTTTTCAGAGATCTCCTGTCGTTCGGCAACTTCCTTAAGCGGGATATTGTCGGTAGAGGGATGCTCGGCCATATCAATCAGAACACGGAGCGCATAGCGCCCTTTTGTGGAAATCATCATTTTTCTGAGGCTCCTTTTTGCGGTTTTACCTATTATACTGTATGGTTTGTATGAATTCAATCCTGTTTTCGTTTTTTCTGTTGACAAAAGAAAAAAACCGGCTTATAATCCCTATAAACCTATATGAAAAATAGGAATTAAAAGAAACGAGGAAAACAATATGTCTGTTATCTATACTTCTGCCGATCAGCTGATTGGGAAGACACCGCTTCTGGAGCTGACGCATATTGAAAAGGAAGAAAAGCTTGAGGCAAAAGTCCTTGCAAAGCTGGAATATTTCAACCCGGCCGGATCTGTGAAGGACAGAATTGCCAAAGCAATGATCGATGATGCCGAAGCAAAAGGTTTGCTCAAAGAGGGCTCCGTGATTATTGAGCCTACGTCCGGCAACACCGGCATCGGCCTTGCATCTGTCGCAGCCGCACGGGGTTACCGCATTATCATCGTTATGCCGGAAACCATGAGTGTGGAGCGCCGCCAGATTATGAAAGCCTACGGGGCAGAGCTTGTCCTGACCGACGGGTCAAAGGGTATGAAAGGTGCAATTGCCAAAGCCGAAGAGCTCGCGGAAGAGATTCCTGGCAGTTTTATTCCCGGCCAGTTTGTGAATCCTGCCAACCCTGCTGCCCATAAGGCGACGACCGGCCCGGAAATCTGGGCAGATACCGACGGTGAAGTGGATATCTTTGTCGGAGGTGTCGGCACGGGCGGCACGATCACCGGTGTCGGGGAATATCTCAAGGCACAGAACCCCGCGGTGAAGATTGTGGCAGTGGAGCCCGCAAGCTCTCCTGTCCTCAGCAAGGGGACAGCGGGTGCCCATAAGATTCAGGGCATCGGAGCGGGATTTGTGCCTGATGTGCTGGATACTTCTGTTTATGACGAAGTTATCCCTGTGGAAAATGAAGATGCCTTTGCATACGGAAAAAAGGTCGGCCGTGCAGAAGGCGTCCTGGTAGGGATTTCCTCCGGGGCTGCGGTCTGGGCTGCCGTACAGCTCGCCAAGCGGCCTGAAAACAAGGGAAAGACGATCGTGGCTCTCCTCCCCGACACGGGCGACCGCTATCTCTCCACTCCTCTCTTTGAATAACGATCTGATCACTCCTCCTCTCCTATCCTCTTATTTTCTTGGCAGAAAACACCTGAACCGGATCCGGTTCAGGTGTTTTCTGCCAAGAAAATAAGAGGATAGGAGAGGAGGAGTGATCAGAT
>JAGCAN010000271.1 GCA_017652685.1 Oscillospiraceae bacterium | reverse complement strand
TGCGAAACAAAGGGCGAAGGAGGAGAAAATGAACGTCTCGATTTATCGGGGAACCGTAGTATATGCTGCCGAAAAGGAAAGACTTGCGGCATTTTCAGGTGCAAACATTGTTGTAGAAGACGGATTTGTGAAAAATGTACTGAAACAGGTCCCGGAGGAATATGCAGGGCTTACCGTGAAGGATTTTGGGGATGCACTCATTATTCCCGCTTTTTCCGATCTGCATATCCATGCTTCCCAATATGCACAGCGAGGAGTCGGAATGGACAAACTGCTGTTTGAATGGCTGCGTGACTATACTTTTCCACAGGAGGCAAAATTTGCTGACTGCAGATATGCAGAAAAAGTGTATGACGCACTGGTAAAAGACCTGATCCGGCACGGGACTTTTCATGCCAGTATTTTCACGACAATCCATACAGAAGCTTCAGACATCCTTTTCCGGAAACTGGCAGAACGAGGCCTCTATGCTTATACCGGGAAGGTAAACATGGACTGCAACGCACCAGACTATCTCTGTGAAAAGACGGCAGAATCCCTGCGGGATACAGAACGTTTTCTCCTGGAGCATCAGGGATATGCAACCGTGAAACCGATCCTCACGCCGCGTTTTGCACCGACATGTTCGGAAAAGCTGATAAAGGGACTGGGAAAACTCGCAAAAAAATACGCCTGCGGAGTACAGACGCATCTGGTGGAATCTATTGCAGAGGCAGCATGGACAAAAGAGCTTTTTCCAGATTACAGCTGTGAAACGGCTATCTACGAACAGGCGGGTCTGCTGGACTATGGGCCTTCCGTTTTTGCACACGTTATTTTTCCAGCCAGGGAAGACATTACTATTCTGAGGAAAAGCAGGAGTGTTTCCGTACACTGCCCGGATGCAACTGCAAATATCACAGCCGGGATTATGCCTGCTGCAGCGCTGCTAAAGGCCGAGCTGCCTGTCGCAGTGGGCACGGATATCGGAGCGGGACCCAATCCGGCAGTTTACCGCCAGATAGCAAGAGCTGTACAGCTTTCAAAACTGAAAGCATTCTTTGAACCGGAAGGAAACGAACCGATTTCCTTTGCAGAAGCATTCTATATGGCAACCAAAGCCGGAGGAAGCATCTTTGACCGGGTGGGCTCACTGGAACCCGGATACCGTTTCAACGCGCTTGTACTCGACGGACTGGCGGATGATTTTTCAGAGATGACACCGGAGGAGCAGCTGGAGCGCTTTTGCTACGCGGGAGATGACAGAAATATAATCGCGCGGTATCTGGACGGCAGAGAAATCAGCCCGTAAGTCCGAGTTACAGGTTTGCAAGTTCCATCAGACGGATCAGAACACGGATGCCCTGCGCATACGTGCGGATGGGGATACGCTCGTTTGTGCCGTGAACACCTGTAAGCATGTCAGCGGATTCTGCCATAAACGGACTGCAGCGCAGACAGGTATCACAGATCTGTTCATACTGATGGGCATCGGTTGCTCCGACTGTCAGGGACGGAACAAATACGACTTCGGGGTAGAAGACAGAAAGAGATTCCGTCAGCCACTGATAACCCGGACCGTCACAACGGGCGACAGCGGAAGGATTGTTGGCCTGCAGGAAACGCAGAGAAACGCTTTCATCCTGCACGGCAGAACGGCAGTGAGCCATAACGCTCTCAGCTGTTTCTCCCTGATTCAGCCTAAAGTTAATAACAGCACGCATGTTCTGCGGAAGAACATTACAGGCAGAGCTTCCACCCTCAATCATGGTAGGAGCAATCGTCGTCGTTACAAAAGAAAACGTGTCTTTTCGCAGCAGGCAGCAGGCAGCAATGGCATCGCGGTTACGAGGTACATCCTGTACCAGGGAGCGCAGAGGCTCCTCCGTGATATAGGGAGAGAGCGTCTGAAAAGTGGCGGCGAGTGGGTCCGGCAGGCGGGGAGAAAACGGATGACGTGAGATATCTGTTATGGCACGGGCGAGGTGTTCCAGAGAGCTTCCTCCCCACGGGCGGCTGGAATGGCCGCCCTCGCTTTTTACAGAGAGCTCGAGATCGGCATAACCCTTTTCCATGAGGTTAATCAGCGAAATGCTGACGCCCGGAGCTCCGAAAGCGGTACCTTCTTCGATTTTTCCGCCGCCTTCATCCAGAACAAATTCCAGACGGATCCCCGGCTCTGCAAGGTCTTGGAAATTGCAAGAGCGCCTTCGTTCAGGGTTTCCTCATCGTCTCCAAAAGCAAGATAGGCAGTACGGCGAAACTGACGACCGAGAGAGAGAAGATACTCAGCAGCTTCCAGAAGGCCGAAAACCATATTCTTGATGTCCAGTGTTCCTCGGCCCCAGATATACCCATCCGCTACAGCACCGGAAAAAGCATCGTAAACCCAGTCCTTCTCTGTACCGCTCACAACAGGAACGACATCCTGGTGGGACATATAGAGGCAGGGGAGAAGAGCGGGATCGGAGCCGGGAATTGTGATCAGAACAGCATGGCCGATCAGTTCAAAGGACCCGTGGGCCATCACCATGGGAAAGCCCTCGCGTATGATGGACTGCAGACGGTCAAATTCGCGGAAGTCCGTCCGGCTGTGGTCGGCATTGTTTACGGTTTTGCAGCGAATGGCTGCAGAAAGATGATCAACTGCCTGATTGATATCCAGATCCGGAAACAGATCTTCGCGTGCATAGTATTCTGCAACAGGCTTCATGGCTGTTTGTCCTCCAGGTATCGGCTGAGAAACTCTCTGGTACGCTCATTATCAGGATTTACAAAGATTTTCTGCGGATTGCCCTGTTCCAGAATAACTCCCTGATCCATGAAGACGACCCGATCACTGACCTCGCGGGCAAACGCCATTTCATGTGTGACGACGACCATTGTCATGCCTTCGGAAGCAAGGGCTTTCATAACGTCGAGAACTTCACCGACAATTTCGGGATCAAGAGCGGAGGTCGGCTCATCGAAGAGCATGATTTCAGGTTCCATACAGAGTGCACGGGCAATCGCCACACGTTGCTTCTGGCCGCCGGAGAGGCGTGTGGAATCCGCATAGATAAAATCCCCAAGGCCGACAGTTTTCAGGTTGCGAATTGCCGTTTCTTCCGCCTGTGCGCGTGAAATTTTACGCACAGTCATAGGGGCGAGAGTGCAGT
>JAGCAN010000030.1 GCA_017652685.1 Oscillospiraceae bacterium | reverse complement strand
TATCGTTCATCACGAGACGGATCTGCTCGGGCTTAATGCCTGCCTGGCGCAGAGTTTCATGTGCGGAAGTGAGAGCACCCATATCAGCGCCCTGACCATGATCCTCCCAGGAAACGTAGATGGTCACTGTGCCGTCCGGGTTGAGCTCTGCATAAGCGGAGGAAGCATCCACACCGTCAAGTCCGCAGCCGTAAACGCCAAGGGATACACCGATGCCGTATTTGTAGCGGCCGTCGGAAGCTGCATTCTTTTCGGCAACTCTCTTCTTGGCTGCCTCATAGAGCGGGCGCGCCTTGTCGAAGAGGGCTTCTTCGCAGTAGACCTCAGGCGGGTAGCCTGTCGGGAGTGTGGTGTGTTCGGACTCTTTGTAGCAGTTCATGGCGCGCATCTCAAACGGGTCGATGCCCATCTTGGCTGCCAGGCAGTCAATTGCGATGTCGGAGCCCATAAAGGACTGCGGAGAGCCGTAAGCACGGAAAGCGGAGCCCCATGCGTGGTTGGTAAACACGGTCTGGCTCTTGTTGCGGATAGACGGGATGCCGAAGCCTGCGCCGGTGAACTGGCTGAGACGCATGGTCAGCAGGTCGCCGAACTCGGAGTACGGGCCGTGGTCAACATAGTTGTCGCCCCACAGAGCAAGCAGCTTGCCGTTCTTATCTGCTGCGAGCTTGATGTGCATGAAGGCCGGAGAACGCTTGCCGGTGTAGGTGATGTTCTGGAACTGGTTGAAGTTCAGGGAAACCGGCTTGCCGATGATCTTGGCAGCTGCGCCGATCAGGGCTTCGTTCGTCGGAGAGAACTTGTAACCGAAAGTGCCGCCTGCATGGTTCTGGACAATGCGGAGCTTCTCCATCGGAACACCGATACCGTCGGCAATCATCGGCATGTGCAGGTGAATACCGATCGACTTGGAGTGAACGGTGACCATTCCATCTTCATCAATGTAGCCATAGCCGTTGTCCGGCTCGAGGTGCAGGTGCGGCTGACGGGAGCAGTAGCTCTCAATCTCAACCTGCTGGGAATCGGGAACACTGTCCCAATCGAAGTCGGGTCCCTTAATGCAGTTTGTCTCATAGAATACGTTCGGAGTGCCCGGATGGATCTCGATGGCATCAGGTGCCATAGCATCGAGTGCGCTCATGTAGGCAGGCAGCTCTTCGATGTCTACCTTCACAGCTTCTGCGGCGGCGCGTGCATGCTCTTCAGTGTCAGCAGCGACGATCGCTATCGCATCGCCGAACTGGAAGATTTTGTCGGAGCAGAGAACCGGACGCTCAAAGCCGTCGGTCTTGTTGTGCTTCGGCAGCATGACAAGTCCGTTGATCTTATTGGAACCGCCGGCAGCCAGAATATCTTTATAGGTGATAACTTTTACAACACCGGGCATCTTCTCGGCTTCAGAGGTGTCGATGCTCTTGATGTTGGCGTGAGAAACCTTTGCCTGTGTAAGGGCAAGGCGCAGGCAGCCGGGCATCTTCAAAGCATCGTCTGCACCGAAGTCCCATGTGCCGGTGACCTTCTGTGCTGCAGAAGGACGGATGTACTTTGAACCCTTAATGCTGTCGCCGGTCGGCTTAAAGACGAGGTCTTCCTTCGTCATCTCGCCGCGCAGCACAGCAGCTGCATCCATAACAGCGTCAACCAGCGGCTTGTAGCCGGTGCAGCGGCAGAGGTTGCGGGTCTTGTTGAACCAGTCGCGAACTTCCTCTCTCGTGGGATTCGGATTCTGCTCGAGCAGAACCTTTGCGCTGATGATAAAGCCCGGTGTGCAGAAACCGCATTGTGCGCAGCCATGAGCCATCCATGCAACCTGCAGCGGATGCATGTCGCTGAGTGTGCCGACGCCTTCAATGGTGGTAATCTCTGCATTGTCGGGAACTTTGCTCATCTTCACAATACAGGACTTGGTGACTTTCCCGTTCATGATCACGTTGCAGGCGCCGCAGTGGCCTTCGCCGCAACCGATCTTACAGCCGGTCAGAAGCAGATGCTCACGAAGAACCTTTGCAAGAGTTTCGTCCTGCTCCAGTACCAGGTTACGGGTGACACCATTGATGACAAGTGTTTTGCGAATCATTGATTATCCTCCTTATGATACATAGAATAATATATGTTTGCCTTTTCAGGGGTTGCGCAGTTTATTTGCTGTGGCCGCCGCACGGATCATGGTCTGCACCCTTGCCGGTCAGATCCTTCAGCCGCTGTATGCCTCTGGTGGAATAAAATACCAGCTGAGAAGTGCTGCCATCCAGGTTTTCTCCGCTGAGCTTCAGGATGTTTGCGTTTTCATAATAGTCGATAGGAAGATCTCTGCGAAAAACCTTGCCGGTGACCTCGTCTTTGATTTCTATCGTTACTTCATGGGCAGTCAGCTCAAACAGTTCCTCATCCATGCTGTTAATTCGCCTTTTCTTCACATTTTTTCTATCTTATATGATAGAATGGAATTGTAAAGAGGTCAACTTGTAAAAAAAAATAATTCGTAGAATTTCCCCGCGGTAAAAAGGGGTAAAGGATCGTACGGACAGAGGCATCGGGAAAAAGCAATTTACAAAAAAAGAAAAGACGAGTATACTGAAAAAAACAGCTCGGAGGAGGCAATACCGATGAAAGTTGGTGCTTTGATTGTTGCAGCGGGAATGTCATCCCGGATGGGAGAATTCAAGCCTATGCTGAGTATTGGCTCTATTTCCATTGCCCAGAGAGTTGTGGCTACGTTTCAACAGGCAGGAGTAGACAGAATTGTCATGGTGACAGGGTATAATGCCTCCGTGCTCGAACACCATCTCTCCGGAAACGGCATCGTTTTTCTGCGAAACGAAGCCTATGAAACGACGCATATGTTCGACTCTGCCTGTATCGGTCTTAAATACCTGAAAGACAAGTGTGACAGGATTCTGTTTACTCCGGTGGATATCCCGCTGTTCACGGCGGCTACGGTTCAGACGCTTCTGGAGAGTGATGCCCTCCTGGCAAGCCCGTCTTTCGAAGGGAAGAATGGCCACCCGACGATGATTGCTTCCTGCCTGGTAGATACTATTCTGGCAGATTCCGGGAAGGAAGGTCTGCGTGGAGCACTGGATCGATGCGGAGAGCCGATGGTTTCCGTCCCTGTCCTGGATGGCGGAGTTCTGCACGATGCCGATACGCCGGAAGACTATCGCTCTTTGCTCTCTTACCATAATAAACAGCTTGTGCGGCCGGTGGTCCATGTTTCACTAGCAAGGGAAAAGCCGTTTTTTGATGCCCGCACGGCGATGCTGCTCAGCCTTGTAGAAGAGACGCACTCTGTAAGAACAGCCTGCCAGAGGATGCAGATGTCCTATTCCAGCGGCTGGAATGTCATCCGAACACTGGAATCCCAATTGAAGAGAACTCTTATCTCCCGCAGCCAGGGAGGTGCAGGTGGCGGAAGGAGCAGCCTGACTGAGGATGGAAAGCACTTTCTGCAGCAGTATAAAGCATATACTGCGGCTGTACGGAGCAGTGCACTGGAAATCTACGAGCATTATTTTCAGGAGCTCTTCTGATGCGGCGCATCATTCTTGCCAGGCATGGGCAGCCTGACTTTCCTGCAGAGACGCATCTGTGCCTTGGGCATACGGATTTATCACTCGGTCCTCTTGGCAAAATGCAGGCCGCCCTGCTCGCGGAGGAACTTGGGTCTCTGAAATTGACGTCCCTATTTTCAAGTCCGCTTTTGCGTTGCAGTCAGACTGCGGGGGCATTCGGGCAGCCGTTTGTGATAGAAAAGGATTTCATCGAGCAGGATATGGGCAGTTGGGACGGGTTAAGTTTTGAGACTATAAAACAGCGCTTTCCGGCGCTCTATCAGGCAAGGGGTAAGAATCCATTGCTCGTACCTGACTGTGCAGAAACTCTGCTTCAGGTTCAGGCTCGTGCACTGTCTGCTCTGCAACGCTGTACAACTGCTTGCTGTGGAGACTTTGCGATTGTCGCACATGCCTCGGTGATTCAGGCGATTCTGGCTTCTGTGATACGGATTCCGCTCTCGGAAAGCTGGAAGGTTCGCCTGCCTTATGGGGCCTATGCAGTGTTGCTGTGGAACGATGGGTTTCAGGTTGAGACGGTAAGAAAGCTTCCTCACCCTCCTATGTCTCCGGATCTTGCAGGATCGCTTCTGGCTGCAGCAGATCCCGGCCAAAAGGTTGAGGCACATTGCAGAGCAGTGGCAAAGAAAGCAGCAGAGATTGCAGATGCGCTGCCGATTTCTTTGGATCGAAATGCGCTCGTTTGCGCTGCAATCTTGCACGATGTTGCCCGCACAAAGCGGAATCATGCTTCCGTGGGAGCAGAATGGATGGAAACCATTGGGTACGCAAAAGAAGCGGAACTCATCCGACAGCATCATGACCTTGAAACAGAGGCTCTTGATGAGGCTGCTGTTTTATATCTCAGTGATAAATGTATTCAGGAAGACAGACCGATATCGATAAAAGAACGCTTTGAAAGCAGTGCTGCACACTGTATAACAGCAGAAGCAAAAGATGCCCATGCAAGGCGATATGCTTCGGCGAAGGCGCTGCAGACAAGAGTAAATACACTGTGTGGGCATCCCGTGATATTGTGATCAAAGCATTGACTTGTTTGGGAGGGAAACATGAAGAACTGCTATCAGGCTATTTTACAGAAGCTGTCAGAAAATACCCCGGTTGCGCTGGAAACAGTCATCAGCGGGGAAGAAGGAGAGATTTCAACCTGCCTTTCTCGTGGCCTGACGGATGTTGTGCCCGTGGCGGACGCCAGAGGGCGTCGCTTTGCCAGAGTAACAACCGAGGCGGCAGAAGGGAAACTGACGGTTCGGGAACCTGTGCTTCCACAGGAGAGACTGATTGTCCTTGGAGGCGGGCATATTGCCCTGCCGGTCTGCCGTTTTGGGGCAGCATGCGGTTTTGCGGTCTGCGTGGTGGATGACCGCCCTGACTTTGCCAACACCGAACGCTTTCCGGAGGCTTCACAGGTCCTTTGTGACAGTTTTGAAAACGGCATTCGTCGCCTGAAAATTACCCCGTTTGATTATGTGGTAGTAATTACGCGCGGTCATCGCCATGATGCTGATTGTCTTCGTGTCCTTCTTCCGGGTACGGAGCCTGCCTATCTCGGCATGATCGGCTCGCGCCGCCGTACTACCGGCCTGCTGGAGATGCTGCGGGAAGAAGGCTTTGATGCGGAGCGCATTGCAAAGATCTGTACGCCGATCGGCCTGAACATCGGTGCAGTTACGCCTTCTGAAATTGCAGTCTCTATTCTGTCTGAAGTTATCGCCTATAAACGCCTGCCGGAACACGGTGATGCCGATCGCTTCTGCAACGATTCCGATGTGGAGCTCTCTACCCTGCAGTATCTGGCCGAGAATCACGATCCGAAAGCCATCGTCACCGTAATTGAAACCAAAGGCTCCACTCCGCGCGGTACAGGGGCCAAAATGGCTGTCAGCCCCCTCGGGAAAGTGACGGGGAGCATTGGCGGAGGGTGCAGTGAAGCAGCTGTAATTCAGGATGCTGTGCGTATCATCGGTACAGGGCGCTACAAACTTGTGGATATTGATCTGACCGGCGATGTAGCTGAGTCTGACGGTATGGTGTGCGGCGGGACGATGCGCGTCCTTGTTGAAGACGATATGAGAGAAATATGAGCACAACGATCCGGAGAACTCGATCCGTCTGCCCTGCCTGTCTGAAGAACATTCCTGCTGTTCTTCAGAGGGATGACAGCGGAAGAATTGATCTGGAGAAAACTTGTCCCGAACATGGTTTTTTCAGTGTTCCGATCTGGCAGGGAGTGGTGGATTTTGACCGATGGACGCAAGGTAGCGTGCCTCTTTCACCAGAGAGAGGGCTTCTGTGCCCTGCAGATTGCGGGCTCTGTCCGGAACACGAAAACGGTAGCTGCTGTGTTCTGCTGGAGGTTACCGCGCGCTGTAATCTGCATTGCAAATTCTGTTTTGCAGACGGTGGAAGGTTCGGCACTGATCCGGATCTTGATGAAATGAAATCCGGCATTCGGGATATTGTGCGTCAGTGTGGCTCTCCGCTCCTGCAGCTCTCGGGGGGAGAACCTACCCTGCGCGATGATCTGCCGGAACTTGTACGGTTTGCGAAAGAAGCCGGATGCAGCTATGTGCAGGTCAACACCAATGGAATTCGCTTGGCGGAAGATCATCTTTATGCAAAAGAGCTGGCAGATGCCGGGCTGGATATCGTCTTTCTGCAGTTCGATGGAACGCGGGATGAAATCTATCATGCGCTCAGGGGGAAAGCCCTTTTGCAGACGAAACTGGATGCAATTCACACCTGCGCTGAGGTACGTGTCGGGGTAACGCTTGTTCCGACTGTCGTGAAGGGAGTAAACGATAAGGATCTTGGAGAAATCGTTTCTTTTGCCTGTGATTATTTACCTGCTGTGCGGGGAATTCACTTTCAGCCGGCATCTTATTTCGGCAGAATCCCTTACATACCGAAAAGTGACGACCGTTATACACTCGATCGCCTGATGTCAGATCTCAGCGAACAAGCCGGCATTTCTCTTGATAGCTTTATGCCCTCTCGGTGTGATCATCCGTTGTGCGGTTTTCATTCCAGCTTTCTGATTACACCGCGCGGTCGCTTGAAGCCGGTTTCTTCGATCAGGCATACGGCATCTTCCAACTGCAGCGCAAAAGACAATCGGGAGTACGTTGCCCGGCACTGGCGCCGCTATCCCGATGAAGGGGAACCACGGGCAGAATTTGAAGAAGAGATGGATTTTGACACGTTTCTCTATCATATGAAGCATCACAGCCTGACGCTTTCGGCTATGGCCTTTCAGGATGCCATGAACCTCAATATCGAGCGTCTCCATCGCTGTAGCCTGCATGTTTATGACAAGGGAAAGATCAAACCTTTCTGCGCAAAATATCTTACCCCAATTTTATAAGGAAAGAAGAAAAACAACAAATGGAAAAAGAAAACAAAAAAGAAAAAACGTTCTGGCAGGAGCTGCCGGAGTATCTGGTGATTATGGCAGTAACTGCACTGGTCTGCACCTGTGTAATCTGCTTCAACAAGATCCCGAGCGGGAGTATGGAACCCACAATTCATACCCGTTCTCTGACGGTCAGCTGGCGCCTTCCTTATCTGCTGGGAGATCCGACTCCGAATCGTGGCGATATCGTTGTCTTCCAAAGCCCGGATGAGGACAAACTACTGATCAAGCGTGTGATCGGCCTTCCAGGTGATGAGATTCGATTTGTTGATGGAGAGGTTTATATCAACGGTGAGAAGCAGGTGGATTCCTATGGGCCGAGTTATGCCCCGCAGGAGAGTTATACCATCCCGGAGGGGTGTATGTTTGTTATGGGTGATAATCGGTCCAATTCACGGGATTCCCGTTATATGGATCATCCGTATGTCCCGATCAGCAATATTTATGCACGGATGCTTTTTGCTCTCCATATTTAATGGCTTTAGTCCGTAAATCCTGTAAAAAAGGCCGGTGGACGATCCTCGTGATCACTCCTCCGGTCTTTTTGATGTCAACAGGATATGGGAATTGTTTTCTGTTGCAATTCGGTGGACTATGTGCTATACTTTGAATTACAATTAAATACAAATTGTATTTTGTTGATATTTGAAGGAGGAAATTGTTCCATGAAAAAGATTCTTGCACTTGTTCTCGCCTTTTGTATGATGGCTGCGCTTGGCTCGTCTGCCTTTGCAGAAGCAGAGAAACCGGTTGAGCTGATAGTTTTCGCCGCTGCTTCCATGACGGAAACGCTCACCCAGATTGCTGATCTTTACAAAGAGATTGCTCCGAATGTGACACTCGTCTGCAATTTTGATTCTTCCGGAACCTTGAAAACTCAGATTCAGGAAGGCGCTGATTGCGATGTCTTTATTTCCGCTGCCCCCAAACAAATGAACCAGCTGGATATCAGTAAAGATGAGACTGCGAATCCCGACAGACTGGACTTTGTTCTGGAAGGTACCCGTGTCAACCTGTTGGAGAACAAAGTTGCTCTTGCTGTTCCGGAAGGGAATCCGAAAAATATCAACTCCTATGATGAGCTGGTTGGAGGATTGAAGGATGGTTCTGTAATGCTTGCCATGGGGAATTCTGATGTTCCTGTAGGGCAATACACGCAGAAGATTCTTGCTTTCTATGATCTGAATGAGGAAGATCTTGCTAAAACAGGCGTCATTACCTACGGCTCCAATGTTAAGGAAGTCACCACACAGGTTTCGGAAGCTACAGTTGACTGCGGCATTATCTATGGGACCGATGCTTTTTCCGCAGGGCTCACGGTGGTTGATACCGCTACAGCTGAGATGTGCGGGCAGGTCATCTATCCGGCTGCTGTGCTGAACATTTCTAAGAATCCGGATGTGGCAAAGGCATTTCTTGCCTATCTGCAGGGAGAAGAAGCATCCGCGGTATTTGAATCGGTGGGGTTTTCTCCTCTTGCATGAAACTAATTTTACTTTCAATCCATAGGCGGACCTCTGGTCCGCTTTTTTGTTCTGTAAGGATGTGATGATGTTGGATCTTTTCCCTTTGCTGAATTCTCTCCGCATCGCCCTGATCAGCTCGATTATAACCTTTTTTCTGGGGATTTTTGCCGCCTATTATATTGCAAAAGTACCAAGGGCACTGAAAGGAATACTGGATGTGATTCTGACTCTGCCGCTTGTCCTGCCTCCTACCGTGGTAGGCTACCTGCTGCTCCGGATCCTGGGGCCGAAACGGGTGGTCGGCAAATGGTTTCTCGCCATATTCGGCATCAAGCTGACCATGACGTGGTGGTCAGCAATCTTTGCCACGACTGTTGTGATCTTTCCACTGATGTATCGCACAGCACGCGGTGCTTTCGAGGCTTTTGACCGGACACTTGCTTACTCGGCACAGTCGATCGGTCTCTCCAATACTTATATTTTCTGGCGAATTCGTATGCCATACTGTCGGCAGGGGATTCTGGCAGGAACTGTTCTGGCATTTGCTCGGGCACTGGGGGAATACGGTGCTACGAGTATGGTAGCCGGCTATACACCCGGGCGTACTGCCACCATATCTACTACGGTCTACCAGCTCTGGCGTACTAATAACGATGTCATGGCTTTCCGCTGGGTGCTGGTAAATATAGCAATTTCCTTTGTTGTTCTGCTGGCAGTGAACATGCTGGAGAAGAAGGAAAGGCAATCACGAAAGGGTGGGGAATAAGATGGCACTTTTGGTAGATATAGAAAAGTGCTTTGGGCAGTTTATGCTTCGAGTCCGGTTGAATGCAGAAAACGAAGTCCTGGGACTTGTAGGAAAATCAGGTTGCGGGAAGAGCCTTACACTGAAGTGCATTGCAGGTATAGAAAAGCCGGACAGAGGCAAAATTGTGCTGGATGGAGTTACACTCTTTGACAGTGAAAACCATGTCAACCTGACCCCGCAAAAGCGTCGAACAGGTTTGCTCTTTCAGAATTACGCTCTCTTCCCCAACATGACGGTGCAGCAGAATATCCGTGCAGGAACACTGAGAGACCAGCAGACAGAGAAAGAGAGAAAACGAAAAGTCCTGGACATTATGGAGAGTTTCGGGCTTTCTGATCTTGCCGGGCATTTTCCGCGTCAGCTTTCCGGCGGGCAACAGCAACGCACGGCACTGGCACGGATCCTTGTCTCTGAACCGCAGATCCTTATGCTTGACGAGCCTTTCTCTGCACTGGACAGTGAACTGAAGTTTCACATGGAGGCAGAGGTCCGGGATGTGATCCGCCGTTTCGGAAAGACAGCCATTTTCGTCTCTCATGACAGGGGAGAAGCCTATCGCCTCAGTGACAGGATTGCGATGATGCAGGATGGTAGGGTGGATCATATTCTCTCAAAAGAAGAGTGGCTTTTGGAAAGTAATTCTGTTATAATATCAACGGATTCCATTCCGCAGAATGTTATTCTGGTTCCGAAGGAATCCTGAGGAGAATCTTAGAGGAAAGAAAATGAAAAAAATACCTGTTGAATCTGCTGTTGGCATGGAATTATGCCATGACATCACGGCTATGCGTGACGGTTTTAAGGGTGCCGCTTTCAGACGCGGCCATGTGATTACCGAAGAAGATGTCCCGAAGCTCCTTGACATTGGCAAGAAAACCATCTTTGTCTGGGAAGAAAATGCTGGTGAAATCCATGAGGAAGAGGCGGCCCTTCGAATGGCCGCTATGGCTCCTGTGGAAGGTGCACATTACACCGGCCCTTCGGAAGGGAAAGTCCTTCTCTTTGCCGACAGGCGTGGGATGCTCCGCATAGATACAGAACTTCTTCGGGAGATCAACACGATCGGGGATATTACCATCTGTACCCTGAGGGATCACTACCCGGTGGAAGAAGGAGCAAGGCTTGCTTCCATGCGGATTGTGCCTCTTGTGACGAAGGAAGAGCAGATTATCCGTGCGGAGGAACTTTGCAAAACCAGAAAACTGATAGAGTTGAAGCCATATCAGTCTAAAAAAATCGGGGTGATTATTACCGGTTCGGAAATCTATTCCGGCAGGATCAAGGACAAATTTGAACCGGTTGTTCGCGCCAAGATGCAGCGTTACCCGTCGGAGATTCTTGGTGTCACAATATGTGATGATGACCTGGATATGATTGTCTCTGCTGCAAGGAAGTTTCTGGATGAGGGTGCTGATTTCCTGATCTTTTCGGGCGGTATGTCCGTCGATCCCGATGACCTGACGCCTTCCGCTATTCGTGCTCTTGGAGCGGATATTGTCACACACGGTGTCCCGTCACAGCCAGGCAATATGACGTTGATTGCTTATTTAGGGGATGTGGCAATTATGGGTGTGCCGGGAGCGGCGGTTGTCCTGCCTACAACAATGTTTGATGTGCTTGTTCCACAGATTTTTACAGGGGAAAAACTAACGAAGGACGATCTCATCCGCCTCGGTGACGGCGGCCTCTGCCAGATGTGCAAAGCTTGTCATTTCCCGAATTGTACCTTTGGCAGCTACTGATTTCGAAACTGATTCTGAAAGGAGCTCTGCCATGTTTGTCTATGCCGACAACGCAGCCACAACCTGCATCAGCCAGACCGCGCTTGACGCTATGATGCCATATCTGACAAAACAATACGGGAATCCTTCCAGCCTGTATTCTTTCGGGCAGACAGCCCATGAGGCGATAGAAAATGCCCGTAAAACAGTTGCGTCCTGTATCGGTGCCCAGCCGCGTGAGATCTATTTTACCTCAGGTGGCAGTGAGGCAGACAATCAGGCGATTCTTTCTGCAGCCAAGATTGGGGCAAGAAAGGGTAAGCGCCATCTGATATCCACAACATTTGAACATCATGCGGTACTCCATACACTGAAAAAGCTGGAAAAAGAGGGCTTTGACGTGACGCTTCTGCCCGTGCATGAAGATGGCGTTGTGCGTGTGGAGGATCTGGAAGCCTCTGTGAGGGACGATACTGCTCTTGTCACCGTGATGTTTGCCAACAATGAAATCGGCACCATTCAACCGGTGGGGGAAATAGGAGTGTTCTGCCGGGAGAGAAGTATTCCATTTCATACAGATGCAGTCCAGGCAGCCGGGCATATGCCGATAGACGTTGAAGCCATGAAGATCGATATGCTCTCCCTATCGGGGCATAAATTCCATGCGCCGAAGGGAGTTGGCGTTCTTTATGTGAAAAAGAGCGTACCTTTGGTAAATCTTATCGAAGGCGGAGGGCAGGAACGCGGAAAGCGCGCTGGAACAGAAAATGTTGCTGGCATTGTTGCTCTTGCAGCGGCTTTGAAGGAAAGCTGTGATGCTATGGAAGGTAACACGGCCAGAATCCTTCCCATGCGCGACAGGCTGATAGCTGAGCTTGGTAAAATTCCGCACAGTGTTATCAACGGGAGTATGGAAAAACATGTTCCCGGTACGGTGAATATCTGCTTTGAGGGATTGGAAGGAGATGGCCTTCTCCTGATGCTGGATCAGAACGGTATCTGCGCCTCCTCCGGCAGCGCGTGCAATGCGGGTTCGATCGACCCAAGTCATGTGCTGCTTGCCATCGGAGTTCCCTATGAGCTTGCACACGGGTCTCTGCGGCTTTCGATCGGAGAATACAATACCATGGAAGAGATTGAGCATATCATTCGTGTAGTGCCGCAGATTGTGGAGACGCTGCGCAGCAAGAGCCCTCTGTGGCATGCTATGGAAAGCGGGCAGCATCCTCATCTGATTTGAATGGAGCAGAAAATGGGGGACTTTACACATTTTAACGAGCAGGGAAGAGCAAAAATGGTCGATGTCGGTGAAAAACCGGTTTCTGAGCGGACAGCTGTAGCTGCTGGCAGCGTACTGGTCAGCGAGAGTACCTTTGCTCTGATCCGGTCCGGTGGGATGAAAAAGGGCGACGTGCTTACGACTGCACAGATCGCCGGGATAATGGGAGCCAAGCGCACTTCCGAAGTGATTCCGATGTGCCATCCCGTTGCGGTCAATGGGATTAATCTTACTCTTTCGCTCAATGAAGATCTCCATGCGGTGGAGATTACAGCTGAAGTGTCCTGTGATGGGCGTACGGGAGTTGAAATGGAGGCGCTGACAGCTGTCAGCGTTGCTGCACTGACGGTTTATGATATGTGCAAGGCTGTACAGAAAGACATGGTTATAACCGATATTCGCCTGCTTCGCAAGACAGGCGGTGTGCATGGAGATTTTGTTCGGGAGGATCAAAAATGAGGCATTATACTGCAACTGTTATTACAATCAGTGATAAAGGATACCGGGGAGAGCGTGAAGATACCAGCGGTCCTGCACTGTGTGGCATATTGAAGGAACAAGGATATGAAGTCGTCTATACCGCTATGGTTCCGGATGAAGCAGAGCTGATACGTGCGGAACTGCTGAAGTGCGCAGATGAAAAAAAGATTTCTCTGGTTCTCACTACCGGAGGAACGGGCTTTTCTCCGCGGGATATTACGCCAGAGGCTACAAAAGCTGTGCTTGAGCGGGAGACACCCGGCATTCCGGAACTAATGCGTGCCGAAAGCATGAAAATTACCCCGCGGGGTTGTCTCTCCAGAAGCGTTGCGGGGATTCGCGGAAGAAACCTGATCATCAACCTCCCCGGAAGCAAAAAGGCAGCAACGGAGAATATCCTTGCGGTGATAGATCCGGTAGGCCATGGG
>JAGCAN010000270.1 GCA_017652685.1 Oscillospiraceae bacterium | reverse complement strand
TCAAATTGAAGAAATAGCACGACTTCATGAACTTAAAGATCATTTGGAGGAAAGGATTACTTTTCTACTGGATCAGATTGCGAAAAAAGATGCCCGAATGGATCAAAAAGATGAGATCATCAAACGCCTGATGGATAAGTGTTTATAATAAAAGGAGGAGACAAACATGGCAAGGATAAGATGTCCCAGAATAACATGCCGCAGCACAAGCTGCTCACCGCTGGCAGAAAAGAAAAAATACAGCGTTGGCAAGGGTGTTGTAGGGACCGCCGTTGGAACTGTTATAGCCGGTCCCGTGCTTGGGATCGTTGGCGCTGCAACAGGATTCAATGGAAAGAAAACTGTGAAAATGGTCTGCAACAAATGCGGCAAGGTATTCACGGTCAAAGTGTAAATACAGCATGAAAGTCCCGGAGCCGCGCAGACTGCCGTCAGGGAACTATTTCATCCAATTACGACTAAATGGTGTGAGCGTCCCGGTTACGGCAGAAACTGCCACAGAATGCAAAAACATTGCGGAACTGATAAAGGCAGAACACCGTGTTGGGAAATCCGCAATAAAAAAGACCCCGAAGGAAACGACCTTGCAGGATGCGATAGACAACTATATCAAAGCACGCTCCGGTAAGCTCTCTCCTGCTACGATCCGGTCGTATACGATCTATGCCGATACCAGATTCAAAAACTATCGGGATAAGAAACTGCCGAAGATCAAGTGGCAGGACATGATCGACGAGGAGCTGTCTCTTGTATCTGAGAAGACCGTCAAGAATGCGTGGTCTTTGGTGTCCGCGTCCCTGAAGCATATCGGCTATCCAGTCCCTAACGTAACACTCGCGAAAGTCGCTGTACAGGATCTGAACTTCCTTCAGCCAGAGGAGATTAAGCTGTTCTGCGATGCACTGAAAGGTCGATCCTATGAGATTCCTGCGCTCCTCGCCCTCCACGGCCTTCGCTTGTCAGAGATACGTGGCCTTGACTGGAAGAACGTAGACTTGGGCAAGGGTGTCATTTTCGTACAGGGTGCAAGGGTGCGCGGCCCTGACGGAGACGTAGACAAGCGCACCAACAAAAATGAAACGTCATCCCGGTACGTTCCAATCATGATCCCACGGCTGTCAGAGGTGCTGGAAGCAGTCTCGGACAAGACAGGGAAAGTTTCTCTGATCGGATCGAATACACTTCTGGATGACGTAAAACGAACATGCAAGCGTGCAGGAGTGACGATCTGTACAGTTCACGATCTCAGGAGGTCATTTAGCAGCCTGTGCTTTTTCGTCGGCATCCCCTCCAAACAAATACAGGAGTGGGGCGGCTGGAAGGATGACGTGGTCCTGAATAAAATCTACATTAAACTTGCAGCATCAATGAAGACTGAAAACAAATCAAAGTTCACTCAATTTTTTACAAATGCTAATGAAACGCTAACGGAGTCTCAAAGCACCAAGTAAATAAGCCTCGTTTGGAATCTTGAGTGGAATTTTCGAGTCCCACCACCGGCACCAAAAATACTCAAAATGAGGGATGTCCAGTAAAATCGGGCATCTTTCATTGATTTTATTGGCACTTTTGCACAATCACGGAGTTCGTTTTGTGTGCAATATGACCGTTGTGTGATGCCAAAATCACATGGCGAAAATCAAAAATGCTAATGGCAAAATGCTAACGCGGCTGGAAAACGGTCTTTCGCGCCCGGAATTAATATTTTTTTAAGATTCTGGGCATCTCCGATTATATACCTAAATAATAAAAAAGCAAGGGCAAGGATTTCTCCTCGCCCTCTTCTTTTTGGATCAGCCCTGACCCATCTGCTGAAGCATTTGCTGAATGCTCTGACGGGACTGTTCGTCCGGTGCATCCTGCATCAGCTCCTTCAGTTCCATCGCAAACTCTTCCTTGCTGCCTTCACGATAGTAGGAACCGCCGCGCCTCATCATACCGCCATCGCGGTACGACCCTTCACGGTACGATCCTTCATTGTACCGACCACGGCTGTCTCTGCTTGCGTTCCGTCCGCGACCGCGCCGTTCGTAATAGGACCCACCGTCTTCGTAGTAGCTGCCGCCACGGTTAGATCCACCACGTCCGTCACGATAGTACGAACCGCCTCTGGAGGACATTCCTCCCTCTCCACTTTCCAGCTCTTCCATCATGCACATGATTTCTATCGCATCCTTGGCTATATCCATCAGTTCGTAAGCAGAGTGAATCTCCTCACGACTTTTGAATTTGCCATTCTGTGAGATCGCGCCGAATTCATTGTCAGCAAGCTGGATCATTTTCTCAAGGTATTCCATTGTCTGTCCTCCTTCCTATCAGGCTATCCGCGTCACGGTCAGATTCGCGTTCTGGACGAGAATCGGAGGTGCGGGAGTTTCTAACGGATCAGCACCCTCGGAGGTGTTCTCAACCGACACATTGAAGCAGCATCCTTTCGGTACGGTTATGATTGCTGTGCTGGTAACGTTAAAGAAGTTCAGCTGCGTCGGGGGATCGGTTGCCGTATCCGCAGGAGTGACAATCGCTCTGCTTGTCAAGATCGGTTCGCCATCCAGAGCGAGTGCTACACTGATTCCCGCTGGAGCAGTCCCGCCATCAGGGATCGCAATGTTGCCATTGAAGGTCACCTGATACCTTGCGAAGCAACCACAGGAGTTGTTTACGATGCCTCTGAGAGTTACAATTCCACTTTCGTTTCTGTGCAGGACATAACCATTCGGACATCCAATCGAAGTGTTGAGGATGACAGGCTGGTTAGGCTGCACCAGTTGGACGGGATTATACGTAAACTCTGCCACAAGTATCACCCCTTAGAAGTTGCCGTTAAAGCCGCCCATGTTGCCGGAGCATCCGCACCCGCAGCCGTTGTTGTTATTGCACCTGAAGATCGGTGTCTCACCATATACCGGAACCGTTCCGACAGGGCAAGTAGACAGCCGGTTATAGGTCTGATCGACAATCTGCGAGGTCTGTGCGATCTGAGACGCTGCCAGATTTGCAGCAGTGAGCTGACTGCGGAGAGCATCGTTCTCCCTCTTGTAACCATCCAGTTCCAGAGCGCAAAGCTTGTCGAGGATCTCCTGCGTCTGATTCTGGATCGCCAGTCTGGTTGCAGCACCTTCCGAAGCAACAACATTCTGCGTCTGCGCTGTGGCAAGTCTGTTCTCACAGCAGCAGTCAGAGAATTTGGACTGCATAGCAAAACTGTTCTGCATATCCGCAATCGTATTGGCATAGAGCTGCTGCGTGATCGTGTTCACACCGCTGTTGACCGTTGCGTTTACACCGGCAAACCCACCGCACAGAGCTGTCTGCACATCACCGAAACCGGAGCAGATACCAGACTGGATACCGGACAGAGCTGCCATGATAGCCGCCTGATCGAAGCCGCGCTGGACAGAACCGCCACCATCGTTCACAATGATGGGCTGACCGCCGAATGCACCGTTGCCGTTTCCATTGTTGCCCCATCCACCGGCAGCGACGAGGATGATGATCAGCAGAAGGACAATCCAACCGCCGTCATTACCAAATCCGCTGCCCATACCGGAGCCGCCTCCACCGAATCCACCAAACACGGGATATGGATAAGCCATACCGCCGTTGCCTACATTTGCGGGACCTACGAGCATCGTTGCTGGCAAACCGCCGCCGCCTTCTTCACCAAGAGCCATATTCACCATTCCTTTCTCCCCTAATTGTTGGGGGTAAGCCCGTAGCAGTCAGATTTACTACGGGGTTTATTTCAACCGCTATGTACACTCGCGGAGAAATACGAAACGTTCTATACTCGCACTTGCGTAGAAACACAAAACGTGCTATAATTAACCGAACCTGTGAAAGTCCGAATGGGCCGTAGCAGGTGTTTTTATTTCATCCCGAATTGCTGTGCCATCTGTCTGGCCTGATTGTACTGATTCTGATTGATTTGCCCCGAATTCATCAGGTGCTGAATGATAGCATTGGGATCGGACATGTTGTCAGGAACATTGAATCCGTACTGTTTCAACATGCCAATCGGATTCGACCGGAGCTGCTGTAGCAGTGCCATCGGGTTCATCCCACTACCGTTTGCAAGCCCACCAAGGGCGCTGAATAAAGGATTGCCCATTACTCTTCAACCTCCTCATCATCTTTCGGTTTTCTGCTGACGGTCTTCTTCCTGCCAGCCATGCCGTACAAATCACCCTTCATCTGTTCAATGTCACCGGAAATTCCTTTAATTGCCCCGACAACGACCTCAAGATCGTCTTTTGTAGCATAGATGACTTTCTTATCACCCTGTGCTTGCGACGCAACAGGAACGCTTTGTGTGCGCTCTACAAGATCATAAGTCTTGAGCGTAGGCTTGCCGGTCGGGTCTGCCTGTTTCAGATACACCACCGGCTCGGACGTGCTCCACAGCGTGATTGCGGTGTTGGGTGCGACCGGATACCGCTCTGCCTCATACTCACTGGAGATCCATATGATGCTCGGCTGAGACTGTGCCGTCTGCATCGGCTGTGCTGCTTGCTGAATCTGCTGGGCACTCTGCATCTGAGGCTGTACCATCGGTTGGTAACCAACAGGATAGTACGGTCCTCCGTAGCTCTGCCCGAAGTAATTGTAAGCTGCCATGATTGATCATCCTTTCTCTTCTTTCTGCCAATAAAGCATCGGAATGCGTCCTCTGCTGTCCCAACTGTCAAAGATTGTTCCGTCAATGATCGTACAAACATGATCCCCGAATGCCAACAGATACGTTCCTTCCGGGTGCTCCTCTGCAAAATCCTCGGCTGTGTAGCAGTCAGGGCATGTGTCTGGGATGACATGCCGCGTGAATCCATTATCCCGCAGGACTGCATTGAACACATGGTTGG
Source organism: Oscillospiraceae bacterium (assembly GCA_017652685.1). Taxonomy (GTDB): domain Bacteria; phylum Bacillota; class Clostridia; order Oscillospirales; family Oscillospiraceae; genus Limivicinus. The sequence continues at coordinate 1,818 of JAGCAN010000270.1, read as the reverse complement.
CGTTCATAACGTCATTTAATGTGAATCCCTTGACAGCCAACATGGTGTATGCTTTCTCCCACGGAATGTCCAGAGCTTTTGTCAGCGCACGGACTGTACAGTCAATGCCGTCACGGCCTGACGGATTTGGATTATACGGTGTCCACACTATCTATCACTCTCTTCCGGCACATGATCGAGCGGAAAGAGATCGTCATCCAGTTCCACACGATCACCTCCTTCACGCATCATTATAAAGAAAAAGCCCATCGCTCAACAGCAAGTGAACGATGGGTATTGTGCTTATAATGCGCTTACAAATGGCTCATCAGCATATCACGGTAGGATTTGCAGATGTACCGGACGTGCTGTGTGGAATATCCCACGATCTCTCCGATCTCTTCATAGGTATGCCCCTCGCAGTATCGGAGATGCAGGATGCGGCGATAGCGTTCATTGATCACATAAGAATCAATCGCATTGCACATATCAAATCTATTATATGAAGACATAACGATACCCCCAAAATAAAAATGCCGTCACTCTCCCCTGTAAAGGATTGAGTGGCGGCTCAGTTTTTCCGTGTGCCTCGGAGAGGGCTGACCAGAATCAAGCTCCGATATTTGGACACGGTTTTTGGCGGCTCGATTTTATTGTGCGGTAATGTGATGTAGAGGTTGCGCGTATACTATTATAATATTTGTGATGACTTGGTGATCTAAAATCAGACCGCCGAATTGCCCATTAACAACGGATTACTCCGCGTCTGCGATTTCCTCACCGTACATCGGTGTGATGTCCTCGACAACGAAATTATTGATAAACTCCCTGACAGCGGATTCAATCATGGTCACAAGCTCTGTCTCACTGATGGTGATCCCATACTCAGCCAGAATCTCTGAGGCGCGTTCCATAGCAGCTCTGAGCTTGTCTGGGCCGTGGATGTCCTTGTACACCTGCTCGACGAACAAAACCGCGTCTTTCACGATTGCTTTTTTGATGTCCGTGTTGACGTAGCGCCGGTACAGGTTCTTTGCCTGTACGCCAAGCCAAGCGAACAATGCAAGCAGGATTGTCAGGATGATCTGCGTAATGTATCCGTCAAGCTTCATGCCTCTTCCTCCTGATACTCAAGCTTTGTGATCATGCTCACGTTCTCCTCACCGAACATCGCGAGGCACTCTTGGAATGATGCCGCAACGACGTTCTTGCGCGTTCCGTCTTCCATTGTAACGATGTAGCGTTCTTTCTTTTCGATAGCCATATTATCCTCCGTGCGCTTGCTCATTTATATGTTTCTCAATCTTGCTTGCTGCTTCCTTAACGTCCCCGTCACAGCCCTGTTCAATCAGACCTTTCAGGCAAGCCAGAATGCCGTATGTCAGGATCGCCTGTTCGCTCTTGATTGCCTTAAGCTCTGCGTCCTGTTTTTCCTGCCTCTCAAACCATCCAAAGATCTTTCTGATATAGCTGACCAGTGCAATGAACGCTCCTACGATAGCTGCTGCACCGATCAGTGACTGCGGGGTAAGCGTGATCTGCATCGGAATCACCTCACTTCATTTCCAACAACTTGCTCCATGTATCCGGTCCGCATATCCCGTCTGCATCTAAACCGTAAAACCTTTGCAGCCGGTTGACCGCTGCCTGTGTCTTCGCTCCGAAGTCTCCGTCAATTTCCCGTGTGACGTTGTCTGCGAAGAACTTCTTTGCAACAAGAAGAGATTGCAGGACATACACGTCCGTCCCTCTTGCACCGTACTTCAGCATTTCGGGTTTCCAGTCATGGTTCTCTAAGTTCAGATTATCGTCTTTTTCTGACGTTACAGGATCACCCGG
>JAGCAN010000269.1 GCA_017652685.1 Oscillospiraceae bacterium | reverse complement strand
CTATCTTCATGAGCATCTGCACTTTGGGAGAGCATTTATCATAAACGAGCGAAAAAACTACATGCTCGTCATTTTCCATTGCCTTGCCGCAGCCCCAGAACATGATCCACATGTAACACAGGACAGCGAGCTCATTGCCCCAGGAGAGAGACTTGCGAAAGAAATAACGAAGTACAATCGTCGCCACAAAGCACAGAAACAGGCAAACGAAGATCAGACACGGCAACCAGACACCCCAGACGTCGGAAATGCGCTTCATGACCTTTTTAAAATTATTCAAGGCTTATAACCCCCTTGGTCAAAGAATGAAGGATCGGGAGCAGATCCGGTGATCTGCTCCCGGTAAAGGTTACTATCTGTGTTAAGATTTCGTTCAGATTATTCGCCCTGAAGCAGTGCGTAGAGATCCATATCCCAGTTGCCGGTGACTTCCGGATGTGCATCATACCATGCAGTTGCATTGGCCTTGAAATCTGCGAGGTCAGGATAGGTGACGGTGCATCCTGCAGCTTCAAGATCAGCAATGATGCTGTTCTCCTGAGCAATACGCTCCTCATCGTTGTACTGACGTGCAGCTTCGAAAGCTTCTTTCACGCATTCCTGCTGTGCAGGAGTCATAGAATTCCATGTGTCAGTTGTGATGCAGGGAAGGATTGAGTCAACAACATGGTTAGTGATTGCAAAGTACTTTGCCACTTCATAGAAACCTGCGTTCCAGTCAGAAGGCAACGGGTTATCCTGGCCGTCAACAGCGCCTGTCTGAAGAGCAGTGTAAAGCTCGGAGTAGGCAAGTGGCGTGGGTTCTGCGCCGAGAGCGCGGCCGAGATTCTGCCATGCTTCACTGCCGGGCATACGGAGAAGAACACCCTTCATGTCATCATAGGAATTAATGGGCTTATTGCGGGTGTTGACAACACGGGATCCGAGATAGAATGCATTGATCGGAGTAACATTGGTGGCTTCGGCGATCCTGTCGAAGATCTGCTGACCGACTTCACCGTTGAGCGTGGATGTCATGTGCTCATAGGAGCTCCAGAAATAGGCAGTGCCGATCATTTCGCACCACTCGAGGCCGGGCTGGGTGGAGAGTGTCTGGAAAGAGATGTAAGCGATGTCAGCGCCGCCAGCCATACCGCCGGTGTTGATGGCATCCCACTCGTTTTCAGAAGAGAAGAGAGTGGAGTCAGAGTATACATCACAGGTGACGGAACCGCCGGAGAGCTCTGCAACTTTGTCTGCAAAGACCTGCATGGCCTTGCCGTGCCAGTCGGAGCTGAGGGCATTTGCGGTGAAAATCAGATTGACTTTCGGATCTTTGGAAGCGTCCTCTGCAAAGGCGGATGCGCCGAGAGCAACTACCATAACCAGTGCGAGAAGAAGTGCGAGGGTCTTTTTCATCAGTTTTTCCTCCTTAATAAAATTGGGATATAAAATATTTCATTAACTCCTGTCGGAGTGAATGCCATAAAACCAGGAATCAGCCAAAGAAAGCCTTGCGGAACATCTGTTCACAGGCATAGAACTGATCAATTTCGATAATCCTGCTGCTGGGGTACTGCTCTGCTGTTGCTGTAGTTACTTTACCCCAGGTCAGCTCATCCGGTTTGCGGGTGCGCGTAACAAGCGTCATCGGTACACCCATCAAATTCATATGGTATTTGCAGTTGACCGGATAAATCTGTCATTCCACCATAGAAGTAGCGCCCAGAAAAGCCATCATCTGCTCAACCCGCTCCGCCTCAGCAGGGTTCTGATAATTCTCGATCAGCCATGCATAAAGGTCAGAGTGGAAGTTTGCCATAACCCCGGAATAACCGGCAACACCCATTCTCATGCTCTCAAGCAGCGTGGCAGCATTGGCATTAAAGATTTTCAGTGTGGTGCCTTTTACGGCTTCACATTTAGCCTTCAGCATATCCAAATCGCAGCAGGTATCCTTCAGAAATGCAAACTTTCCGGTAGAAGCGATCCACTTCAGTAGTTCAGGGGAGATTACCCTCTTATACGGATACGGGCATTCATAAATGCCGAAACTGTCGGCCTTCACATGGTCAATGAGATACTGGATCCGCTCTTTTGCAACGTCTTCACTCTCTTCGGGAGCAGCAAACTGGTTGGAAATAAATACATAGGAATCCACTCCCATATCGACGATCGCCTGTGCTTCCGCAACCTGGTCTTCAACAGAATCCGCCACATGGCCGGAGGCAATCACACCCATGCCCTTTTCATGGCCGTGGTCAATCACATATTTGGCAAGTTCCATACGCTCTTCTTTCGTAAGGAAGAACATCTCGCTGGACTGACAAACTGCAAAAATACCGGTGACTTTGTGGTCTGCATACCAGTCAATAATACGCTGTACGGCTGCATAGTCAATTTTATTATCCTCCGTAAACGGAGTAATCATTACAGGCCATACACCATTGGCAATTTCTTTCATATTGTCTCCTTTTTAAATATTATATATTTACTGTACGTCCGCCCTGTCTTCTGCGTCATTCGCTTCCCTGTCGACCTCATTCATCAGCATATACCAGAGTTGTTTTTTCTGGTTAAATACAATATCAGGCCTTTTTATAGTTACCTTCTTTTTTTCTTCCTCAACTACTGCACGGAGAATGCTGGCTAAAAAACCGTCTTTCTTCATAAGCTCTCCTTAAGTCCGAAACAGGCTTGACGGAAGGATAGATTACTTATTATAATAAACGAAGATTGATAAAATTGCAAGAAAAATGCAAGAAAAAATAAATGAATGGTGATTGCTATGAAAGCCTATTCCGTCCTTCCGAAATCCCATCAGGGCAGGCTTCTTGCCAGGATTGAACTGGAGCAGAGCAGAGTGCTTGCCAGGCTCATCAAAACCATCCAGGCTGTGCTTGCGGTTATCCTCCTTGCAGCAGGGTGCCTTTTCTTTCCTCCAGAGTATCTGACAAATATGAGTGATCCTTTTGAGCATCTTTCGGTTTTAATGCTTGGGATGCTCTCAGTCTCCATTGTTCTGGAACTGCTTCGGGGACTTCTGATGCGTTTTTTCAGCGGTGTAAAGCCTGATCTTCGCTTCTCAGGAGCTTATCTTCATGCGGGATGCAAAGCGTATTTTCCCCGCAGGGAAGAGCAGATTCTCAATCTCGTACCAATCCTTTTTTTGACACTTTTGCTTCTTTTACTGCTCCTTACAACAACTGACGTCAGCTGGAGATGGATGATCTGGATTGTTCTTGTTGTCAACCTGTGTTTTGGAGTCGGTTATGGCTATGCGAGCATGCGTTTTGTCCAGATGCCGGAGGATATTCTGGTCATGAATGTCGGCCCTACTTACCTTGTCTACTCTGCCCAAACGGATACAGAATAAGAAGAAAATCGTATGAAATCTGCTGAATGGATCTGGCTGCCCGAGGCTCATGCCTCGGAATTGCAGCATACAAAACACACTGTTTTTGACGAACGGGAAGTTCCCTTCGCTGTGGCCCGGTTTCAAAAGGAGTTTTCTTTTGATGCACCTATTTTTCAAGCAACACTGCACGTTTCGGGTGATTGTCGCTTCAGGCTTACCGTCAACAGCAATTATATCGGTATGGGTCCTGCCTTTCCGGGTGGAGACTGGGCTCGCACGAAGCCAATGCCGCAACGCTATTATGATACATATACCTGCAACCCTGCAGACAAGAAGCTGATACTACTTGCTGAAGTACAGCTCTGCCCAACTATGCTGTGCGATATTTCTGATGGGCTTGGAGGATTCTTTCTGGAAGGCGAAATCCTCCTGACAGACGGAACCCGTCATCTTGTCGGCACTGACAGCAGCTGGCTCTGTTGTGTTTGTCCACAGTGGAAAAACGATCTTTTTTTTGATGCATCCGCACCCGAAGAGGAATGGCACTTTGCAGAAGTTTCCGACCGCCCGCGTCCTCTCCCTTCCGAGATCCCTCCCTGTGAACAAAGGATAATATCCCTTGGCGATTCCGGGGAAGCAGAAATGATCTATGCAGGCACTGTCATCTGTGACATAGAGTCTTCAGACCTCTGCGAAGGTCACCTGATTCCCTATGAAACACCTGATCTGGAAGATGAAGCAGAAGTGATTCGTACGGACACATCCCTTCATTATGAGGGATTTCGAATTCGCAGCATCGGAGGTATAAGGGTAGAAATATTGAAAGGACATCCTGTCATTCATCATCTCGCCGTGAGAGCTGTGTCATACCCGAGTCCTGTCATCGGGCAATGTGTAACCGATGACAGACGCCTGAACCTGGTAATGAATACCTGTGAGCATACACTCAAAATCTGCCG
>JAGCAN010000268.1 GCA_017652685.1 Oscillospiraceae bacterium | reverse complement strand
GTTACGCCCAGCAAAGAGCCGCTGGCAATATAGGTAAACCGATTGTCGTCCCGCAGGAATTTCAGCATCGTCAGCAAATGAGGAGAAGCCTGAATCTCATCAATGAAAATCAGGGTATCCTTTGCTTCGCCCATCAGTTCGCCTTTGATCGCACTGACACGAAGGTAGAAATCATCAATCGTTTTTGCGTTCTCAAACAGCCTGTCACCGATGGAATCTTCCAGCATGTTGATCTCAATGAAATTGGGAAACAGCTTCTTTCCAACATGGCGGATAATATATGTTTTTCCGACCTGACGCGCACCGTCAATCAATAAAATGCGCTCAGAGCCCGATCGCAGATGCTCTTCAATCAGCTCTGCGATTTTTCGTTTGAGCACGATAACCACCTCACGAGAATTTTTCAATGCTATTATAACCTCAAATAGTCAACTTTTCAATATGTATTTTGCTTTCTAAATCAAACTTTTCAAACTAAACGGCATTAGACATGTACTTGTCAAGAAAAGTAGACACGAAAAATGTTTTTCGACCGAAAATATTTCCAGCGTAAGCGATAAATAAACCTACGCTCCCAGCTTGCACATTTTTATGATTTCCTCATTCCACGGAAGCAGATCCTCGATATCAGCGTTCGGATCTTTCGCAAACCGATCCGGCAGTACCATGAAAATATGCATCAGATATTTCTCCGGGTTTAGTCCGTTGGCTTTCGCTGTCTCCAGAATCGAATACGCAATTACACTGGCTTCTGCACCTTTCGGCGTATCGCAGAAAAGCCAGTTTTTCCTTCCAACGACCACCCCGCGCTGAGCATTTTCCACCTGGTTGTTACTTGCCTCGACTTCACCATGATAAAGGAAAGTGCACAGATACTCCTTCTGATTCACAGCATATGTCACAGCTTCCTTCAGTTTACCACTGGGTTTGAAGATTGTCCCGATCCAAGCGTAGTACTCATCAATAATCGGCTTAATCAATTCCTGCCGCTTAGCGGCACGCTCTGCGTCAGAAAGATGTTCTATCGTTCTTTCCATGTCAAAGATTCGGCCGCAGAACTCATAGCCTTTTGCAGCTTTTGAGTTTTCTACCGTCGCTCCCTTGGGCATGGCTTCCAACCATTTCCGGCGCATGTGCGCCCAGCAGGCTGCCCGGATGATATTTCCGATTACTCCATAGCCACTGTATCCATCCGTAACCAGGATTCCGGCGAATCCTTCCAGGAAATTGGTGGCGCAGGCTCCCTTCCGGCTCTGCTCATATTGGAAGAGGCGTATCTGGAATTTCGCTCTCTTCGATGAGGCGTAAGCCCATATTCGGGATTCCTGCTGCGGCGTTCGCCCGGGTTCCTTGTTCACCTGCAGAACCGTTTCATCTGCATGAATCACCGGAAACTTGAGAAGGTATTCCTTCATCTTCTTCCAGATGATCTTCAGATACATCTCTGCCAGGGTGATTACCCAGTTCGCCAGCGTTCCGCGGTTCAGATCCACTCCGTACCGCTTCCAGATCTGTTCCTGTCGGTACAGTGGAAGCGCATCCATGTACTTCTTGATAAACACATCTGTTGCCGCAGAAGCTGAAGCGTAACTGTGCGGAATCAGTGGTGCCGGCGGTTGAGCCTGAATAATGTCTGCCTCTCCGGTTTCCGCTTCCGCCCGTGGGTCTGCGTAAGTCAATGCGTAGTACTTCCGAAGATATACCTTTTCCGGTTCGCGGATCAATTCAGATCTGATCTCGACTTTTCCGATACACTTGAGCGGCTCTCCCTGCGGGTTGAACTTTTGATCTTCCGGCAGATCAACGGTCTCTTCTTTCACAGGGATGTTAGCAGCCAGCTCCGCCAGAGTGCGCTTGGCTTTCCGCTCATGAGCGGAAACTGCGACGGTTTCTCTGGTATTTGCTGATTCCTGACCGTCTGCAACCTGCTCTGTATTACCATCTCCTGCAATGTCGAACATGCTGAGTTGTCCGTCACTCAGAACGTATTTTCGCTGTTCGCTACTCTGTCCGAACCGAGCTCTGTTCGCATTCAGGATGATCTGGTTCTTTTCTTCGATGATGGCATCTTTTCTTCGGAGCTCTTCAACCATTTTCTCGATGGTCTCCTGCATCTTAGCCATCTGGTTTCGCAGCATGGAGAGCTGGTTCAGCACCATGTCGAACATGGCCTTCGGTACCGTTTCCTGCTCCACGCTGCTCACCGCCTTTCTACTATATATATTCGACAGACGGCATGTAAAATCCTTTTGGAAAATGTCGAAAAATCCTTAATTTTCAACATTTCCTCAAAATACAGTGCCAGGATTGCCTGGTTTGAATGCGCTCTTTTGGGTAATGGACAAACCCTCCATGAGCCACCGAAATTGCTGAATCGTCAGCTGCTTCAGCTCTCTTTCATTCCGTGGCCACTGGAATCTCATCTCATCCAGGCGTTTGTAAAGCAGGATGTACCCCGTGCCGTCCCAATAGACGGCTTTAATGCGATCTGACTTCCGTCCGCAGAACAGATATATGGAGGTCTCTTCCATCTGACGGCCGTGTTCCAGCTGAACCTTGGCAACCAGTCCGTCGATCTGAAGACGCATATCCGTATATCCGGTCTGGATGAAATAATTCTGGATCCGGCTGAAGTCAAACATGACTGTTCAGGGCAGATACCAGTTCAGCAATCCTGGAAACCGGCATCTGGGGACTGATATCCATGCTCACGCATCCACAGCGGATGACCAGTTCAGCTGAAGAGATGGATATTGAGGAAATCGGTTCTGTGCTGGAAGGAAGTAGTTCTGGATTGAACTTAATCAATGCATTATCTTGCCCTCGGGTTTCTTCGCTTCTTTTCGGATTCTGCTCTACCCTGGATAGGCACATTTTCTCCCAATTGTAATATGTCTGACGACTGATATTGTTCATGGCACACCAGGCTCTTACCGTCAGGCCACTTGATCGGCACTCCCTGATCCGTTCCTGCCATACTGGTATGAGAGCTTCCCGCTTAATATCCCAGATATCCATGCATCCTCCCTCTGTCCAATGTCCAGAGAATTCTCAAGACTTTTATGGACACGTTCTTGGGAAGATTATCTCATGTAAAATATGTGGTTTGAAGGTATGGTTTTATTTTGCGGTTACGATATATCCGGTTATCTACATTGATGCTATTCATTATTCGGTTCGGGATAATAACGTCATCAGGAAACTGGCGGCCTACGTTAT
>JAGCAN010000267.1 GCA_017652685.1 Oscillospiraceae bacterium | reverse complement strand
GGAAAGCGCGGGAGGTCGCTGCGCGTCTTCGTGCCGGAGCAGCCGGAAGCGGGGAAGACCTGGTAATCGGGGCCGATACCATCGTCTGGCATGAGGGCAGGATATTCGGCAAGCCGCACTCCCGGGAGGAGGCTGCAGCCATGCTGCGAAGCCTTTCCGGCCGCACGCATGAGGTTTATACCGGTATTAGCCTGATTTGCGGAGATCTGGAGCTGACAGAACACGAAAAAACTGCCGTTACTTTCCGCACCATGACAGAGAAGGAAATCATGAACTATATTGATAGCGGAGAACCGATGGACAAAGCGGGGGCTTACGGTGCGCAGGGGCTTGGTGCTCTTTTTGTCAGCCGTATAGAGGGTGATTTCTTCAATGTGATGGGGCTGCCGTTGTGCAGGCTTGGCCTGATGCTGAAAAAAACAGGAGTGGAACTTCTTTGAGAGAATATCTGAGGAAAAACGGAATACGGATGGCGATCATCGTCCTTTCTGTGGCGTTTATCATCGGCCTTGGTTCCGCCGCAAGAAACGGCAGAATCGGTTTTCTTCAGAACATGACCGGTGTGCTGGAGTCACCGGTGAAAAAAGTGCTTAGTTCAACCGTCAACTGGTTTAATACCATTTATGGCTATCTGTTCGACTATGATTCTCTTCTCGCTGAAAACGAATCGCTCCGGTCGCAGCTTGCAGATGCACAGAAATCTGCCCGTGACGGCGTTGCGGCATCAGAAGAAAATGCACGTCTTCGGAAGCTTCTGGAACTGCGGGATGCACACAATGACTATGTGATGGAATCCAGCAAGATCGTGCTCTGGTCTTCTTCCAACTGGTCATCCTCCTTTACCATCAGTAAGGGCTCTGCCAGCGGCATTGAGCTCGGAGATCCTGTCATCACGGAGTACGGTGTGGTAGTTGGGCAGATTACGGAACTGGGCAGCACCTGGGCAACAGTATCGACCCTCGTGGATGTTGATATGTCAGTCGGCGCATTTGTCGGCGATACCGGAACTTCCGGTATGGTGGTAGGGGAATATTCCTTCATGAAGCGCAACCAGGCGAAGCTGACTTATATGGCAGATGGCGCACAGATTTTCGTGGGGGATGTGGTGCTTACCTCAGGCTCCGGAGGCGCGTTTCCCGCTGGGCTGGTGATCGGTACGCTCAGTGCTGTGAAAACGGAATCGGGCGGACAGCTCGAATATGGTGTTGTGGAGCCGGGCTGTGATTTCAGCCAGCTTGTGCAGGTATTTATCATCAAGGATTTTGCGGTTGTTGAATAAAAACCGGTTCCCCGCAGTTTAAAGGGGAGAATTTACGCGGCGGAGGCTTTTTGTGAGGGAGTTTTTCGAACAACTGTATATCAGGCGTATCCTGCAGTATGTCCTTTATATGTTTCTCTCGCTCATGCTGCAGAACATGGTTTTTACGCAGGTCCGTCTTTTCGGTGTTCATCCGATGGTGCTTCCGTCCGTTTGCGTAGCAGTCGGGATGTTCCTTGGCTCAACCTGGGGTGCAGCCTTCGCCTTGGTGATGGGTGTTTTTGCCGACATGGCCTTTGTGGAAAATACACTCCTCTTTACACTGCTTTTCCCGACGATTGCCTTTTTCTCTGGCTTTGTCTGCCAGTATTTTGTGAACAGACGGTTCTTTGCTTTCATGGGGCTTTCACTGGTGGCTGCATTCGGCACAGCCGTTGTCCAGATGGTGGCTACTTTCTTGGGAGATGCCTGGTCTCCGGTTATGCTGAAAACCGTTATCCTGCAGACGCTGTGGTCACTTCCGCCTGCGGTGCTGGCGTATTTCCCGCCGGCTCACTGGATCAGTTGAGGTGTTAAGAAATTCATGTATAAACTTGTAAAACCGGGCAGGGTTGCGGCGCTCCTTATCATTTTTGTGGTTATTATCCTGGTCTATCTGGTGTTCCTTTACAAGCTCCAGATCATCGAAGGAGAACGTTACTATCACAGGAATGAGGAACTTATCAAGGAGACAAAGACGGTAACAGCTGCCCGAGGCAATATTCTGGACCGTTACGGGCGTATCCTTGTCAGCAATAAGGAAGCCTATAACATTAAAATTGATATTACCAAATTGTTTGCCAGTGAAGATCCGAACAGCGTTATTCTCGATCTGGTAGACATGGTGCGCGGGTATGGGGATGATTATACCGATGATCTGCCCATCACGTTTACCCCGCCTTTTGAGTATGACCCGAATATGACAGAAATTCAGAGCACAATGCTGAAAGCGTATTTTCGGGACAAAGGGGACAATCTTCCGGAGAACCCGACTGCAGTTGAGCTGATGGCTTACATGCGCACCCGCTATGAGATCGACAACAGCTATTCTGCCGAACAGATGCGCCTGATAGCAGGGGTCCGGTACTCAATCAATGTGCGTTATGCCATCAACACGGCCGACTATGTTTTCGTCCAGGATGCAAGTATGGGCCTGATCTCTTCCATTATGGAGAACAAACTGACAGGTATTGAAGTTTCCCGCGCCTATGTGCGCCACTACAATACCCAGTATGCAGCGCATCTTCTTGGCTATGTCGGCTTGATGACAAAGGAAGAATATGAGAAATACAATCTCCTGGAATATGCAAACGATGCTTATGTCGGGAAAGACGGAATAGAATATGCCTTTGAAACGGAACTGCACGGGAAGGATGGGGAAGTTGAGGAAACCCGCAATGTTTCCGGGACGATTCTTTCCACAGTTTATCTGAAAGAACCGGAGCCCGGCAATCATATATATCTGACGATAGACAGTGTTCTTCAGGAACAGACGGAGCGTATTCTGGCCAATGGCATTGCCTATATGCGGCGCAACCGTGCAACGGAACGTGCAGAAGGCATCGCCCGCGGCGACTATAACCCTGACCTGAAGGATGAAATCACAGGTGGAGCGGCTGTCGTCGTCAATGTAAAAACAGGGGAACCGCTTGCCATCGCAAGCTTCCCTACCTATGATGTTTCCACAATTATTGAAAAATACGGTGAATTGCTTGCCGAACCCAACGCCCCGCTTTTCAACCGGGCACTGCTGGGTGCTTATGCACCCGGATCGGCCTTCAAACCGTGTACGGCAATTGCCAGCCTCACAGAGGGTATTATCAATACGGAAACCAAGGTGAAGTGTGAAGGCGTTTTCACCAAGTATGCGGCAGAAGGCTATGCGCCTGAATGCTGGATCTGGCAGCAGGGTTATACACACCCGGAGGAGAATGTTTCCACTGCCTTGCGGGATTCCTGCAACTACTTCTTCTATACCTGCGGAAATGAACTCGGTGTCGACCTGCTGGGTCAGTATGCGCATAAGCTCGGGCTCGGATCTGCAACGGGAATAGAGCTTGTGGAAACGCTTGGCAATATGTCAAACCGGGAGAACCATTCTGATTATACCGGCACTGAGTGGCGTATCGGTGACACGCTGCAGGCGGCAATCGGTCAGTCCGACAGTATTTTCTCTCCGATTCAGCTTGCGGAATACTGTGCAACCGTAGCCAACGGAGGGACACGTCACTCCGCATCGATTCTCAAGGCCATCCGTAACTACGACTACAGTGATAAGCTGTACGAGCGCGAAAGCACCGTGATGGCCACGATAAACAGCTACGACTTTAACTGGGCTGCTGTGCAGTATGGCATGCACGAAGTGTTGAACAGCCCCTGGACGGCTAACTATCCGTTCTGGGTAGACTGCAGATGGACCTGTGCAGGCAAAACGGGGACGGCTCAGAAGGGCGAAGGGATCACCAATGATGGTATTTTCATCTGCTATGGCCCTTACAGAGATCCGGAAATTGCTATCTGCATCATAGTGGAACGCGGAGGCGCAGGAGCGAATACGCAGTTTATGGCTCGTGAAATCATGGATGTCTATATTAACATCCGATCCTACTCGGATTCCTCCGAAGCCGAGATGACGCTTCTTCGGTAAGAAGAGACAAAGAACAGAAACAGGCACTATATAGAAATGGGGAGATAGAGAGAATGAACATTGCATTAATGGCTCATGACAGGAAAAAAGAATTAATGACACAGTTTTGCATTGCCTACTGTGGGATTCTTGCGGAGCACAGGCTTTGTGCAACGCATGTTACCGGAAAACTGGTCTCTGATGCCACCGGTCTGCCGATCACGCTCTATATGCATGCCAATGAGGGTGGCGCACAGCAGATCGCGGCAAGGCTCGCTTTCAACGAGATCGACCTTGTAATCTTCTTCTGCGATCCGTCGAATCCGAAAGGCTTTGACGACATTAACAGAATTGAGCGCCTTTGTGATACGTATCAGATCCCGTTTGCCACCAATGCCGCAACGGCAGAAGTCCTGGTGCAGGGGCTCAGACGCGGTGATCTCGACTGGCGTAACATTGTCAACCCGCCGTACAAACCGAGAACCAAAACCTGAAGAATCAGAAGGAAAAGAAAACAATGGCAAAAGTAACACCCCGTACCCTTTCCGGTTTTATGGAGCTGCTTCCGTCAGACCAGATGAAGATGGAGCGCATGATTGCAGTGCTCCGGAATACGTATTCTGTTTATGGCTTCACACCCCTTGATACACCCGTCATTGAGTCAGCCGAAGTGCTGCTCGCCAAGGGCGGTGGTGAGACCGAGAAGCAGATCTACCGCTTTACAAAGGGCGACAGTGATCTTGCTCTTCGTTTTGACCTCACAGTGCCGCTGGCAAAATATGTTGCAGCACATTACGGCGAGCTTGCATTTCCGTTCCGGCGCTATCAGATCGGTAAGGTCTACCGTGGAGAGCGGGCTCAGCGAGGGCGCTTCCGGGAGTTTTATCAGGCAGACATCGATGTCATTGGAGACGGTTCCCTCGACATTATGAACGAGGCGGAAATCCCGGCAATCATCTATAATACGTTCAGGACGTTCGGGTTTCAAAGGTTCAAAATCCATGTGAACAACCGCAAGATCCTGAACGGGTTCTACCGTATGAACGGGATGTCGGAAAAAGCAGGGGAGATCATGCGCACCGTCGACAAGCTCGATAAGATCGGGCCGGAAAAAGTACGCCTCCTGTTGATTGATGAAGTGAAGATGCTGCCCTGCAAGGCCGAAAATGTGATGGACTTTATGGCGATCTCCGGCACAAACGATGAGGTGCTTGCTGCTCTTGCGCGGTATCGCGGTATGGATGTCCTGTTTGATGAAGGGCTGGATGAGCTGATCGCTGTCACGGCACATCTGAAGGAATTCGGCGTACCGGAAGAAAACTTTGCCATCGATCTCACCATAGCCCGTGGGCTTGATTATTACACCGGCACAGTCTATGAGACTATTATGACCGACCATCCTGAGATCGGCTCTGTATGCTCCGGCGGCCGGTATGACGATCTTGCCGGGTATTATACGGATAAGAAACTGCCCGGTGTCGGGATATCGATCGGGCTTACCAGGCTGTTTTACGTGCTGCAGGAGCAGAAACTGCTGTCAGAGGAGGCTGTTTCATCTCCGGCAGATGCCCTTGTCATTCCGATGACGGATGAGCTCGGCCCGGCCATTACAGCTGCCACCGTCCTTCGTACGGGAGGGGTACGTACCCAGCTCTATGTAGAAAAGAAAAAGTTTAAAGCGAAAATGACGTATGCCGATCGGCAAAAGATACCGTTCGTGGTGCTTCTCGGCGAGGATGAGATTCGGGAAGGCCTTGTCTCCGTCAAAAACATGCTGACGGGGGAACAGCAGAAGCTGACTGCCGAAGAGGCTGCGCTCATGATAAAATCCGCAATCGACGTTAGGAACAATGCGCCGATAATCTGTGAAAACTGTGAATAAGAGGGAAAGAAACATGATGCAGAACAGAACACATACCTGTAATGAGCTTCGGCTGGAACACGTCGGGCAGAAGGTAAAGATTTCCGGCTGGATGGAAAACGTACGCATGGTCGGCAGCAACTTTGCGTTTGTTGTCGTGCGTGATTTTTATGGTACGACACAGGTTGTCATTGAGAACGAGGATCTTATTGCCCAGGTGAAGGGGATCAACAAAGAGTCCACGATCTCTGTGGAAGGCACGGTTCGCGCCCGCTCCAATCCCAATCCGAAACAGGATACCGGAGAAATTGAAATCGTTCCGGAGAAAATCGAAGTTCTTGGCAGATGCCGGTACAACGAGCTCCCGTTCGAAATCAACCGCAGCCGTGAGGCGGACGAACTTCAGCGCCTGAAGTACCGTTATCTTGATCTGAGAAATCCTGCTGTGAAGAAAAACATTATTCTTCGCTGCAATGTCGTTGCCGCTATCCGTAAGGCGATGATGGAGCATGGATTCCTTGAAATCACGACCCCGATTCTGACCGCTTCCTCTCCGGAAGCTGCACCTGACTATCTTGTCCATGCGAGATAGAACCCCTGCAAGTTATATGCTCTGCAGCAGGCTCCGCAGCAGTTTAAACAGATTCTTATGACATC
>JAGCAN010000266.1 GCA_017652685.1 Oscillospiraceae bacterium | reverse complement strand
GGCGGCGGAGATAACGGCATTGCTCGTGCTGGTGGCGCCGGATACAGCGACCACATTAACGGTGTTCTGCTCCACCATGGCTGCCGGCAGCTTTTCGAGCGCCTGGCGACCATGGTGGAGCAGAACACCGTCAATGTGGACGCTGTTTCCGGCGCTACCAGCACGAGCAATGCCGTTATCTCCGCCGCCACCAGCGCTTACATGGAACTGACCGGCACTTCGGTCAATCTCGACGCCTGGGCGAAGGGACAGGGCTATCTGAAAGCAGAGGATTTCCAGATGGTAACGGGTGCTGACGCTATCACTTCCGCTACGGAGTCAGGCAAAGGCGGCATCAACTTCGGTGATATGGACCTCAGTGATGAGCTTAAGAGCGAGCTGCTGCTGGAGTACCTGAAGGGTGCCGAGAACAATTACCGTGAGATGTACCAGATTGCCACCTCCTACAACAACGTGCCCACCATCGGTAGCGTGGAGTATGTGCTGGATCCTTCCGATCTCTCCCTTTTCGGCTCCAGCGAGACGAACACCGCCAAGCTCAACAACATGGATCTGAATCCGCAGGTTGACCTTTACTGGACGCGCCAGATTCGCGCAGGCGATGTGTGCTCGGAAGCAGTTCCCGTCCTCCCGACCTACTTTATGAGCTATGGTGTGCAGTTCACCGGCACGTACAGGAGAATCGTTTTTGCTGAGCTGAGCGAGGAGGAGATCCCGGTCTTCGTAGAAAAGGCGCGTACCTACTTTGCCACGCTGAGCAACACCGCACCCTATGCCGAGAAGAATGATGAGGACCTCTACGCCTATCTCTGCTCTTCTCCGATGAACTTCTATCAGATCGTCCCGAGCCGCATTGTCATTACCTCACCCTGGTTCCTGCAGGTCTATGACACCGGCTATTCCCGCCAGTTCATCAGCCAGGAACTGCAGGACAAGCTGATGGATTTTGTGAAAGAGAAGTATCCGGAAGCAGCCGGCCTCACCGTGCTTGATTTTGCAACCTTCTCCGCAACCGGCCTCAAGACCCAGCAAATCATTAAATTCTGAGAAACAGTTCCGTATTTTCCTGCCGCCGGGCTTTCCGGCGGCTTTTTTCTCCTTTCGTATTCATGAAAAGCAATAATTTTCCCTTCTAACCGGTTGCCTTTTTCCGGAAATGATGATATAGTGTATCTGTCTGTTTTGAGGCAGAAACTAATAATTAATGGAGATGAACGAAACTATGATTGAGCGTCACTTCAAATCGATGGACGGCAACAACGCTGCCGCTCATGTTTCCTACGCATTCACAGAAGTAGCAGCAATCTACCCGATCACCCCGTCCAGCCCGATGGCTGACTATGTGGATCAGTGGTCCGCAGCAGGCAGAAAGAATCTTTTCGGCAGCACTGTTAAAGTGCAGGAAATGCAGGCAGAGTCCGGTGCAGCAGGTGCTGTTCACGGCAGCCTGAATGCAGGCGCCCTCACGACGACCTACACCGCATCCCAGGGTCTTCTGCTGATGGTTCCGAACATGTACAAGATTGCCGGCGAACTTCTCCCCGGTGTCTTTCATGTAACCGCCCGTGCCCTCGCATCCCACACCCTCAGCATCTTCGGTGACCATTCTGACGTCATGGCCTGCCGCCAGACAGGTTTCGCCATGCTGTGCGAGTCCAACGTTCAGGAAGTCATGGACCTCAGCCCGGTTGCTCACCTCGCAGCCATCAAGGGCAGAGTGCCTTTCCTCAACTTCTTCGACGGTTTCCGCACCTCCCACGAAATCCAGAAGATCCAGGTCTGGGATTACGAAGATCTCGCCGACCTGGTCGATATGAAGGCTGTGGAAGAGTTCCGTGCACGCGCCCTGAACCCGAATCACCCGGTTATGCGCGGCTCTCATGAAAATGGAGACATTTTCTTCCAGAATCGCGAGGCGTCCAACCCCTACTATGAAGCAATCCCCGCAGTTGTAGAAGAGTACATGGGCAAGATCAACGAGAAGCTCGGTACCGATTACTCCCTCTTCAACTACTATGGCGCTCCTGATGCTGACCGTGTCATCGTAGCAATGGGCTCCATCTGCGACGTTGCAGAAGAAGTGATTGATTACCTCACCGCTCAGGGCGAAAAAGTCGGTCTTGTGAAGGTCCGTCTGTTCCGTCCGTTCTGCCCGGACAAGCTCATCGAAGCCATCCCCGCAACCGCCAAGAAGATCGCCGTTCTCGACCGTACCAAGGAACCCGGCGCACAGGGCGAGCCTCTCTATCTTGATGTTGTCACTGCTCTGGCCAATGCCGGCAAGAATGACATCACTGTCATCGGCGGCCGCTACGGCCTCGGTTCCAAGGATACTCCTCCTGCTTCCGTCTTCGCTGTTTACAACGAGCTGAAGAAGGCAGAGATGAAGCGCCAGTTCACCATCGGCATTGTCGATGATGTGACCAACCTCTCTCTCGAAGAGACCAAGGCTCCTTCCACCACGTCCGCTGGCACCATCGAATGCAAATTCTGGGGTCTCGGCGGTGACGGTACTGTCGGCGCCAACAAGAACTCCTGCAAGATCATCGGCGACCATACCGACAAGTATGTTCAGGCCTACTTCCAGTATGACTCCAAGAAGACCGGCGGTGTCACCATCAGCCATCTGCGCTTTGGCGACAAGCCCATCAAGAGCCCGTACTATATCAACCAGGCTGACTTTGTTGCCTGCCACGTTCCTTCCTACATCATGAAGGGCTTCCCCATTGCCCGTGATGTGAAGCCCGGCGGCATCTTCCTCGTCAACAGCCAGTGGACCTTCGAGGAACTTGAGCCTCATCTCGATGCTGCTTCCAAGCGCTACATTGCCAATAACAATGTCCAGCTGTACATGATCAATGCCATTGACCTTGCCAAGAAGATCGGCATGGGCAAGCGTACCAACACCATTCTCCAGTCTGCTTTCTTCTCCCTCGCCAAGGTTCTGCCTGAGGCAGAGGCCATCGGCTACATGAAGGATGCCGCTCTCCACTCCTACCTCAAGAAGGGCCAGGATGTTGTTGACATGAACTACAATGCCATCGACGCCGGCGCAACCGCTTACACGAAGGTAGACGTTCCCGAGAGCTGGAAGACCGCAGAAGACAAGGAAGCTGTCAGCAAGCACACCGGCCTTGCCAAGACCGTTGAGATGGTCAACAACATTCTCGATCCGGTTGACCGTATGGACGGCGATTCTCTGCCTGTATCCAAGTTTGTCGATCACGCAGACGGTACCTTCCCGCTCGGCGCCTCCGCCTACGAGAAGCGTGGCATTGCCGTTTCTGTACCGGAATGGAATGCTGAAAAGTGCATCCAGTGCAACAACTGTGCATTCGTCTGCCCGCATGCCACCATTCGTCCGTTCGCACTCAACGCTGAAGAAGCTGCAGCAGCACCTGCCAATGCCAAGCTGGCCGAGATCAAAGTCGGCAAGGGCAAGGGCGAGTACAAGTTCTGCATGGCGGTATCCCCACTCGACTGCATGGGCTGTGGCGTCTGCATCAGCCAGTGCCCGGTCGGCGCAATCGAGATGAAGCCGCTTGAGAGCCAGGAAGACCAGCAGCCTGTATTCGATTACATGGTTGCAAAAGTATCCGAGAAGAAAGACATGGTTGCAGCTGACAATGTGAAGTTCAGCCAGTTTGCACAGCCGTATCTCGAGTTCTCCGGCTCCTGCGCAGGTTGCGCTGAGACGAGCTATGCACGTCTCATAACCCAGCTCTTCGGCGATCATATGATGATCTCCAACGCGACCGGATGCTCCTCCATCTGGGGCGGCCCGGCTGCCACTTCCCCGTACACCGTTAACAAGGAAGGCAAAGGCCCCTCCTGGGCAAACTCCCTCTTTGAAGACAACGCAGAGCACGGCCTCGGCCTCTACCTCGGCCAGAAGAAGATCCGTGATGATCTCAAGGCAAAGGTTGAAGCCATGATCGCAGCTCCCAGCTGCTATGCAGGCCTGAAAGAGGCTGCACAGGCATGGCTCGATACCTACAATGACGGCGCCAAGAACCAGGCTGCTTCCAAGGCTCTGGTTGCTGCTCTTGAAGAGTGCATTACCGGTATCGATTCCTGCATCGGCTTCCTCCAGTCCGACACGGCAAAGACAATCTTTGGGGATGCACAGCCTGCAGCCCTTGCCAAAGCAGAAGCTGCCAAGGCTGCCGGTGAGACGGTCTGCACCTGTGATGCATGCCAGCTCGGCGCTCAGATCCTCGCAAAGAAGGATTACCTCAACAAGAAGTCCGCATGGATCTTCGGCGGCGACGGTTGGGCATTCGATATCGGCTACGGCGGTGTTGACCACGTGCTCGCATCCGGTGAAGATGTCAACGTCTTCGTATTCAACACCGAAGTTTACTCCAACACCGGCGGACAGGCTTCCAAGGCTTCCAACATCGGCCAGGTTGCACAGTTTGCAGCAGCCGGTAAGGAAATCAAGAGCAAGAGCCTCGCAGAGATGGCTATGACCTATGGTTACGTCTATGTTGCTCAGATTGCAATGGGCGCCAACAAGGTTCAGACCCTCAAGGCAATTGCCGAAGCAGAAGCATATCCCGGCCCGTCCCTCATCATTGCCTATGCACCTTGCGAGATGCACAGCATCAAGGGCGGCATGGAGAACTGCCAGAAAGAAATGGACAAGGCCGTCAAGTGCGGTTACTGGAATCTCTTCCGCTACAACCCGGCTCTGCCCGAGAAGAAGTTCACGCTCGACAGCAAGGCTCCGGCCGATGGC
>JAGCAN010000265.1 GCA_017652685.1 Oscillospiraceae bacterium | reverse complement strand
CCCGACGATATCCGTAGGTGCCGTTCCTTGCCGCCCTGCTCACCAGTGCCCAGGCCTCTGCCTCACTGAGCTGATGTGGGGCGGTCAGCTTTGCAATCTGTTCTTTTACTGCTCCGATTGTAGGCGGAAAACCCTCCGTACGGGCAGCAATCAGCGCATGAACTGCCGCCTTTACCAGCCTTACGTCGTACTCTGCAAACTGCGTCTGCCACAGGTTTACGGCGGCTATCAGGTCCGCTTTCGGCAGATCCCTGTAAAAGCTCGGGTATGCAGCCTTGATCATGGCAAGCAGGCCCTGGGTTTCCCGTGTGTTCATGTCTGTTCCTCCATCAGCAGCGCCAGGAAACCGTTTTTTGTGGCTAGTCCTGCTTCCGTACCGCGGAGATTATCGTAATTGCCTTCCAGCACCTTCGGGAAGTTGTTTGGCCTTACAAACCATTCAAATGTGATAACCCATCCTTTCGGATTCTGCCCTTTCAGAAAGGCGCTGTTCCGGATCTTTTCGATCGCCGTCAGCACCTCTTCAACACCGTATTCTGCAATTCTTGCATGCAGCATTCTGCCTCGTCTAGATTCTGCAGTTATTCTGGAAATCTGCTGCATGCCCAGCGTGTTCCATGCCTCCACAATGCGTCGGACGTCTTTTGTCCGACAAACAGTACCGGAAGGTACTGTTAAATCCTCTGTCTCTGTTTCTTTCTCTTTCTCTGTATCTATATCTATCTCTATATTTGTATCTTTCTCTTGGGCAAAATTTCCCCGGAGCGGGGGAAAATTTCCCCCGTCCGATTCTTTTGCTTTTCTCTTTCGCCTGGCAGCATATGTCTCACAGTCCAGCAGCTTTGCCGCGGCAGGCAGGAAGATGGTGCCGTTCTCCAGGACTTCAAGAAGTTTCAACTCCTGAAAGATCTGCATGGCTGTATGTACGGTCTCCACATCCGTATCCGTCACACTGGCAAGCATTTCCTCGGAGTACGGAAGCACGTCCGAAAAGCGGAGTGTGCCGGTGTGGTCTACGGATTCCGTCAGGAGCTTCAGATAAAGCAGAACAAGCTCCTTTCCGTTTGGCCTGTTCTCCAGAATCCTGACATCGTGCCGTTTGAAAAAGTTGCGGTGCAGCTTCAGCCAGAAATAGCGTTCCTTATCCCTCGCTGCCATCTTTGTCTGCCTCCGGTTCCGCTTTGGGTTCATACCCTGCAGCTTTCATCCGTTCATAGATCATCAATCGGCCTTTCTGTGTCCACTTGGTGAAGAGATAGGGATGGGTGTCTCCGCATTGGTCGGTATAGAGCACGGTTTCACTTTTGGTATACCCCTTTCCGGCGTGGACTGCATACAGAAGCCAGGTTTTTCCCAGCCTGAACTGAATACCGGCCTCCTGCAGAAAGAGGTTCATTTTCCGCGCGCTCCAGCCGTAATCCTTGGCGATGACGGTGATGGGCACCGCTTCCGGGCAGGCGAGCACTTTGTCATAATAGGCCGCCTTCGGCTCCATAACGGTAAGGCGCTCCTGCTGTGCTTCCACAGTCTTCTGCAGCGCTCTGGAGGCTTCCCGTTCCTGCTTGAGCGCTTCCAGCGCGGAGAGCAGCAGATCCGGATCCTGCAGCACCGCGTCCAGGGCATATAGCCCGTGCTTCCGGATCGACGGCAGCACCTCCGCCGTGATCCAGTGCTTGAACTGTTTTACAGCAGGGAGTTTGCTCGAGAGGATCAGGCTGTAAAGCCCTGACTCATTGATAAATATTGTCGGCTGCTCTCTGCCGATGGCGTCGTGAATCCCGACGGCATCCCGGTCTTCCTCCGCCACATGGCGGGCAAGGGCATCCCGGCTGTTTGAATAGCCGAGGATATCTGTCACATCCTTGCCGACAAAATATGGCTCATTTCCAATCAGCAGCGTGCGTACACTGCCGAATTCTTCATGGCTGAATACCTGCAGCTGCTCCATCGGTCTCTCCTCCTTCCTCTTTATTTTGGAGTATGGCTTCTACCGCTTTTATACCGGCTTTGTGAAGCATGGAACCGGTTGTTTTGCTCACATACAGTCTGGACGCGATTTCTCTTAAGGACAACCCCTGCATATACCGCATCAGGAGCGCACTGCGCTGCAGCGCATTCGGCACCTGACAGATCACATCCGTAACTGTCTTCTCCAGCTCCGCAAGATCGGCAATTCTGGTGTTGATTTTTTCTTCCTCCTCCGCAATGGGGAGTATTATATCTTCCAGCTTTCCGTGGCTGCCGGATGCATGGCTTCCCGATACAAGATCGATTTGGGACGTGCATCGCTCTGCAACGGTGCGGAGTGCAGCCAGATGGTCCATATCAGCCGCTATTGCCGCCCTCAGTTTTGATGGTGCGGACAGAAACTCTTCAGCTGTCATTTTCGCAACCTCTCTCAGTTTTGTGTTCTTCTTTGCGGGGGCAATGCACCGGTGAAATGCTGCTGACATCAGCAAAACAGCGGATGACGCCGTCGTCCGTAATCGTGAAATCCAGCTTGCCGTAAACCTGAATCTCTCCGCAGGAGAGGCAATCGCAAAAGTCGTGCAGGGCAGGTATATCCGTCAGACAGTTGACGTCCAGGCAATGTACCGGCGAACTGCCTCTTACACCGAGCACGAAATCCGCAAGGACTGCCCTGCCGTGGTGAAACTGGAAACTGCCCTCCTGAATTTCACCCTGAAATGCCGCAAAGTTTACATAGACCTGATCGGCTTCGCTTTCTATAGGGTCAACCATCCGGGCTTCGATCCAGCTCAGCTTCTCCTTCTTGTCAGTAACCAGCCAGCCGGAAACAGTAACCCAGTCGCCTTCTTTCAGCGGAGCTTTCAGATCTTTCAGTTTTTCACCTGCAACCATGCAGGGGATGTCTGTGAAGTCTCCGTCCGGCAGTGTGGTTTCCACCAGCAGATAGAGATCCTCCGCCGCTCTGATTCCTTTGACCGGTTCCATGTCAACGATCTCTCCTCTGATAGTGCATCTGTTTTGGAGCATTCTGTTTTTCTTTTTCATAGTATTCTTCCTTTTCTTTTTTCTCCGTAAGCTTTCGGATCGCAGGCGGGCGTCCTGGGCTGCCAGTCTGCTTCCTCTTGCCTCCGGTGAGCCAAGTATACGCAGGGAAGGTCTCAAAACCTGAGACCTTCAAAACGGACGAAAAATAATTTTTTCAAAAACACGCCGGGAACCCTGAAAGATCCCGGCGTGTACCTGCTTTATCTGTTCTTTGTGCCAAAAGCTTCCAGAATGCAGCGGATCACATCTCTGTCCGGATCTCTCCCGTCAAGAATATCCATCAAAGCTTTCTGCATGGCCGGTGTCAGAACTGGCGGTCTGTAATACCAGCCTTCATCAGCAAAAATGCCTCCGTTTCCTCCTGCCTGGGTATAGAAACAGGCAAAGGGGGTGAGGTACTCAATATCGCGTAGAATGGTGTTTCGGCATACATGAAGCTCCCTCATCAGTTCCCGGATAGTGACTTTCCGCCGCACACTCAGGATCATCAGAAACCGATCCCTTCTCTGTTGTGTGTTCATCGTTTCCTCCAATTTGATTTTTATGATTTTCAAATTGGAGAACCCGGCGGCGCCCGAGCACGAGTACACATAGCTTTGCCCTCCTGCCTGACGGCAGAAGGGCAGCAAAAGAGCGCACGACAATATCGCACCAGTCCATCACGTTTTCAGGGTTTGTTCTTTCCCCAAAACATATGACCTGCTGCCCTTCGTGCGCACTCAGGGTATCAGTATTTGAAT
>JAGCAN010000264.1 GCA_017652685.1 Oscillospiraceae bacterium | reverse complement strand
GATATGAGGATGAATAAGATCCGATCGGAACAAGAAAGAAAAAAGTATGAATAAAGGATTGAAAAGGCTGATAACTTTTTTATTTGTACTCGTGATAGCTGGAGCGATCATTTTTACAGCTGTTTTCCTGTTGGCGAAGCAAAAGAAGATTTTTATAAACAAGTGGTTTGTGGATGAAAAGACCAGTGTGATCGGAGCTGATGTTTCATCGTACCAGACAGAAATAAACATGAATAAGTTGAAAGAACAGAATATAGAGTTCATTTATATAAAGGCTACTGAAGGAAGCACTTTTCAGGATCCCAGATTTGCTGAAAACTGGGAAAATGCAGCTAAGGCAGAGCTGTTATCAGGAGCATATCATTTCTTCTCTTATGACAGTGAAGGAAGAACGCAAGCGGAGAATTTTATCAGAACGGTTGGCACAGATTTAAGGGGAAGACTGCTGCCGGCTGTTGATGTGGAGTATTATGGCGACAAAGAGAAGAATCCGCCTGAAAAAGAAGATGTCATAAGAGAATTGAGAATTTATCTGGAAATGCTTGAAGAAGAATACGGAGTAAAGCCACTGATCTATACCAGATCCGATATATATGAGAAATATCTAAAAGGAGAATTTGACGAATATAAAAAATGGATGTCCAGTCTATACACACCTTTAAGTTGGAGCTATAAGGATGACTGGTATATCTGGCAATATTTAAACAGAGGAAAACTGGAGGGATACACAGGTGGGGAAATGTCCATTGACCTGAATGTTCTAAACAAAGAGAAAGAATTAGATGACTTAATCATTGAGTAGCAAATATACAAATTCCTGTTTGTCGATTAATTCCTTAATCGCAAATTCATTGAGACGATATATCTCTTGTGCCACCAATAGCAGGATTTTATCTCAGTACCATATAAACCGAAAGAGGCAGATTATCTGAAATAGTGCTGGTTATCAAAAAATTGGAGATGAAATATGAAAATAATGAGTGTAGAAGCAGCGCTGATAATGAGAGAACGTTTTGGGAAAGACAGCGTAATTGCTTTGTCTACAGAAGAAAAGGGAATCCCATATGTCCGTTATGTGAATGCGTATTATGAGGATGAATGCTTTTATATTATTACCTACGCGCGTTCAAACAAGATGAGACAGATTTCCAATAACCCTGTTGTAGGAGTTGCTGGAGAATGGTTTACAGCACATGGAAAAGGAATAAACCTAGGATATTTCGGAAAGCCAGAGAATAAGCAAATAGCAGAAAAACTTACAGCTGTTTTTGCGGAATGGATCAACAATGGACATAATGATTTTACCGATGAAAACACAGTTATCTTGTGTATTAGATTAACAGACGGATTACTTCTTTCGCATGGTACAAAGTACAAGTTTTAATTGCTGCAATCGAATATATTGATATGTTTCTTTGATTGTAGTCAGTTAAGACAGTTGTCCTTCTTTGTCGGAAAGCCGAACAGACAGATCGACTTATCGCAGTGAGTTATAAACCTCAGGGAAGGCATATGGAGAAAAGCTAAAAATGACTCAGTTTACTGATACAGATTGGGATTTGCTGGGTTGTTATAATTATCTTTGCAGAGAGTGTGTATTTTTGATTTATTTTTTCTTTCAGTGGTAATATATGAAAAGAGTTACAGAACGTGATTTTGCAATCTATCCGCTAAAATTTAAGACATACAGATGGTTTAAGCCGCTTATGGTCTGCTTGATGTACATTGTGTTCTTTTTCATTTTCCTGTCGATTGTCTATCTGATCACAAGCATAGCATTCCATACCACGGTCACAACTACAGGATATGATGATTTGGATTTCTACTCTGCCGCAGGTGCGTTTTTCAACTGCGCTACACGAGTCATAGTCATTCCGGCTTTGCTGCTTGCCGCAATGATTGTGAAAGATCGTCCGATTTCCTCTTATTTTTCTTCCATGGGTGGATGGAGATGGAGGACATTTCTGAAGACGTTTGCGGCTGGATTTGTTATTTTCGGAATTCCGATCATCCTCTGGTTCCTGCAGCACGGAAAGGTTGAGGATGTCCGGTTCACTTTAGGGGGATTCTTCTTATTTATTCTGTTAATTCCGCTGCAGAGCGTTTCGGAAGAACTGATGGACAGAGGTTTTATTATGCAGACGGTCAGCAGCTGGTTCAAACTGCCAGTTGCCGGTCTGATCGTTCAGACTATTGTTTTTGCATCGTCCCATCCATACAACCTCATCGGTATCATTTACATCGCCATATCCGGTGTTATATATGGTCTGATCTGTATTTACACCAGAGGAATTGAAGCTTCTTCCGCATTGCATATCCTAAACAATACCATCGAAATCTGCATGGCCGGATTCGGATACGGCTCGATTACAGCGGAACAGACGATATCTCAGCCGCTGTTTAATGTCATATTCAAGTGCTTGTTCCTCGTATTCATTATCTATGCAGATAAAAAGCTTCGCTGGTTTGATAAAGTGCAGTACGACGATGTTGAACCATTTAATGCAAAACACGCTCCGTGAAAAAAGCTTCCTGACCGTTGGGCAGATTTGACCGCCAAACCACCTCTGCCAGGACTGATCTATGGCTTGTGCCGGAGGGTTGAGCAGGACGAATTGATGTTGTGATGTCATAGGCTGAAGGAATGAATTGGATACCAGCGAGTTGTGGTGGTTCGGATGTCTGGCTGGGGATTCTGGATTTATAAGGACAACATACATGAAGGTAATCGATTATTTTAAAAGTGACAGGCAACAGCACTGGCTTGAAGAAATCAAGCGGAGTGACTGGGGCGCAGGTGCATTTCTGTTTGAGCTGATCAGCAAAGGGACTTTTTTTGATGCTGTTGGAGAGGCGTCAAGAATTTTGCTGTTGATAGAAGGAGATGCGTTGATCTCCTATTGTACATATGCCGAGAAGGATGACATTCAACCGACAGAGCTTACTCCATGGATGGGATTTGTTTATACGTTTCCTGAATATAGAGGGCATCGTTATGTCGGAAAGCTGTTTGATGAAATAGAGCGTATCGCCAGAGAGGAAGGTATTTCTGAGGTGTATATCTCAACGAACCATATCGGGTTATATGAAAAGTATGGGTGTGAGTACAAGACTCAAATGAACGATATAGACGGCACACCATCAAGAATATATGTTAAAAAGATCAGTTGATCAGGAACCCTGTAACCAGAGGATAGGATCGAATAAAACTGGTTTTTGGCGGGTGATATGAATTGGCATCGAGGATGATAAAAAGAATGGCGTTGATATAAGGAGGACACAGCATTATGAAATTGGATGGCTTCGGATTGTTCGTTGATGATATGGGAAATATGATCCGATTTTACAGAGATGTACTTGGATTTGAGATTCGGGAAGCGGAAGATACTTCAAATGTTTATCTTGTGAAGGACGGAACACTGTTTCTGCTATATGGGCGGAGTGATTTTGAGAAGATGACCGGACGCCGATATGAGTATATCAAAGGCATAAACGGACATTTTGAGATCGCGCTCTATGTTGATACCTTTGATGAGGTGGATGCTGCATTCAAAAATGCTGTTGAGAATGGTGCAACACCGGTTCTCTCACCGGAGTTGGAACCTTGGGGGCAAAGAACCTGTTACATTGCTGACCCTGAAGGTAATCTGATTGAAATAGGTTCCTGGAATAAGCCTTATGAAGAAAAAGATTTATAAGAAGGAGGGAAAATAGGTGGCGTTCGATTTTAAGAAGGAATACAAAGAGTTTTATATGCCAAAGAGCATGCCTGAGATCGTTTTGGTGCCGAAGATGAACTATGTTGCAGTTCGTGGAAGCGGTGATCCCAACATAGAAGACGGTGAGTATAAAAAGGCGATTGGACTTCTGTATGCGATAGCGTTCACTATAAAGATGAGCAAAAAAGGAAATCATAAGATCGAAGGATATTTTGATTATGTTGTGCCTCCGTTGGAAGGCTTCTGGTGGCAGGAGGGAATAGAAGGCATTGATTATAGTCGTAAGGCAGATTTTCATTGGATCTCTGTAATCCGCCTTCCGGATTTTGTGTCGGAAAATGATTTCTGCTGGGCTTTGCAGGAAGCAGGAGAAAAGAAAAAGCAGGATTTCTCTACTGTAGAGTTCCTGACTATAGAAGAAGGCCTGTGTGTACAGTGTATGCATATCGGCTCCTATGATGATGAGCCTGCTACGGTAGAGGCAATGCATCATTTTATGGAAGATCAGGGTTATGTTTTGGATATTACAAATAAAAGACTGCATCATGAGATTTATCTGAGTGATGCGAGAAAGGTAGCACGGGAAAAACTGAAGACTGTAATTCGGCATCCAATCCGAAAGGGTAATGCCTGACCTATACAAACGCATGTTCACTGTATAAAGAGAGCTTTGATGAATTTGGAGGGGAAATGAATGAAAGTAGATAAGATTGTTAAAGAATCTTTCGTGGTGATCGGAAAAGAAGGCTCCGCCTCAGATGGGGATGGTTTCATTCAGAAATTGTGGGATGAAGCGAATTCACATTTTGAAGAGGTTGCACATCTGGCAAAAAAGGATGAAAATGGAAATCTGATTGGTGTGTGGGGGGCAATGTCTGACGTTACACATTCTTTTCTGCCATGGGAGGATTTCAAGAAAGGTCTGTATCTGGCGGGAGTTGAATGCAAAGATGATGCAAAGGCTCCTGAAGGATGGGAAAAATGGGTTGTTCCAGGCTATGAATACCTGCGAGTGGAGAACGATGGAAATGATACTTTTTCAAAGGCGCTGAAATATATGGACGAGAGAAATATCTCGCTTGTCGGTGCAGTACATGATTTCACCTGTCCGCAGACAGGAAAAAACTATATGCTTTTTCCTATTCGAAAACTGTAAACACATTCTGTTCGGCGATATGTTTCATCAAACTCATTTTTGCAGTAAATGGAAGATCGATTAGAAACTACATGGATGAAGGCTCTTAATTTACAGCATTTTTAATCGAGAGTTGAGGTGTGGAGTACCATAGAAGTTGAAATTTCGTGTTTTAGAGAGTGCGACACAGATACTGTGTTTGAAATACAACAGGCAGCATACAAGCCGTTATATGAAAAGTACCATGATGACAGTTCAAATCCTTACATGGAGAGTAAAGAGGCTGTTTATCACAAATATACGAGAGCGGGAACAACAGGCTATCTTTTTATTCTGAACGGAGCCGCTGTTGGTGCAGTAAGAATTAATACTTATGATGATAAAAGCGGGCGAGTTTCTGCTCTGTGTGTCCGTCCACAATTTCAAGGCGAGGGAATAGCACAAGAGGCTTTGCTTGAAATTGAGAAACTGCATCCAGACATTGAAAAATGGTATCTTGATACCATATTGGAAGAGCCAGGCAATTGCCATTTGTACGAGAAAGTCGGTTATCGAAAAACTGGAAAAACGGAAGTAATCAATGAAAAAATGACGCTGGTCTATTATGAGAAGATACAGATAAATTCCGACCTGTGATAAAGGATAATGTTGAGACGAGAGCACAACCATCACAGCAAAAATCGGTACTCCGGATATAATTCCTGAGTACCGATTTTGAGAATACTGGCTGTATAGTAAATAGATGAAAGGCAACCTACAGATTCAGAAATACAGAAATACTATACTGTCCAGTCAAAGGAATACTGGCCATCATCTTTTATGATAAATGGTATACCGACACCTCCGTTGGCTTTAACGCTGTCAAACAAAGCAACTGTGTCTCTATACTTCAAGAACTCTTTCAGTGCCGGTAAATCAGCAATATCTTTGAATTCATAAGGTGTTCCCGCTTTGGACAGCGAAGAGAGACACTCCATGGTATCCGGGCATTGTTTTGAACCAAAAATAATCATAATAATATACCTCCATAAATAATATTTTGATAATGCTTGACCGTTCAGTAGTACATTCACCATACCGCTGTGCCGGAATTCGTCATCCGGGACATCTGCTTTCACAGAGAACCAGGATATATCGCAAAGCCGCTAAAACACTGGGGCAATACAGCCCAAAAGTATTTGATTAAAGTATATCATATATGTGAGGCAAAGGAAAGCAAAAATTTAACAGGACCTCTTTAGTCTTCCTGTTGCTTTTCCTTTATTAATTGCCACTAACAGACCTGCTGTGATTTTGATCAGTCGCTTTTTATTGCTCTCATTTCTATGTTGTGATAAAATAAATTTCAATTGTACAGCTAAAGCAGGAATAGTGATATAAAAGTAATCTCTGTGAAGCAAGCTTCGTGAGATTTACCCATGCGGGAGATTGTAAAAGGTCAGCCTACACATGCTATCCGTTTTCCGTATACTGACAAGATTGTTACAGCAAAATACAATTATCGGGGAGAGGAATGCTTTTATGAGTGAAAAAGGAAAAAACAGACTGCTGTTAGCCATTGCGTTTCTGGCTGGAGTTGCGATTACGGCGCTCGTGGCTTTCGCGTTGATCAGACAGCAGGAAATTTCTACGCAGCAAGTGGCATCGACACAACAGGGATCAGATACGGCTCAGGTTGCAGCAGTATCCGGCGGGAACGCTGACCTTACCGAATTCTTTCCTTCCTGGAATCCGGACAGCACATCGCTGAAGGAACTCATCGATTTTGTGTCTGCTTCCACAGACGAATCAAACCCCGACTATCTCGATCCGGCAGATCGTATAGCTACCTTTGATATGGACGGTACCATACTCTGTGAGAAAGCACCCGTCTACGTCGACTATTGCCTGACAATGTATCGTGTGCTCGATGATCCGTCATATCGTGCGACGGAAGAAGAACGTGACGCCATGCAGCAGGTGCGTGACCATGCCTATTCTGAAGGTGTGACGTTCGCTCCCGAAGGCATCACCAAAGACGATCTTGTTGCGACGGCCTTTGCCGGTATGACGCCCGAGGAATTTCGCGCATATGTGGTTGACTTCGCGGATAGTGTGGATGCGGTTGGCTTTGAAGGCATGACTTATGGACAGTCGTTCTACAAGCCTATGATCGAGGTGATCGATTACCTGCGGGCTAACGACTTCGACGTGTGGATGGTCTCAGCTTGTGAACGCGAGGTTGTACGAGCACTTGTGGAACGCTATGACATCCCGTACGACCATGTTATCGCTACCGATGTGCCTTATGTCGCTTCCGGAAAGGGAGATAAAGCTGCTGACGAGTATAATATGGGAAAAGACGAAATAATACTGCTTGGGGCACCGCTGGATGATGTGGAATGCGGCCAGTCAGGTAAATCGGCTGCCATTGCCCGTGAAATCGGGAAGCGGCCTGTTCTTGCTTTCGGCAACAGCGCCGGGGACTATTCCATGCTCAACTATGCCGAGGGTAATCCTGAACATACTGGTATGGGATTTTTCGTGGTGTGTGATGACACTGAACGAGAATACGGCAACGATGTAAAAGCAGCGAAATACTATGACGAGGTTGAAAGACAGGGCTGGACTGCTTTCTCTATGGCAAACGACTGGAAAACTATTTACGGTGACGGTGTGCAGAAAACCGGTTTGCCAGGAACAGAAGAATCCTTGCCGAATGCTGCGTAAAACCCATCTGTTGGAGTAGAATATTTGGACGAGGGTTGAAAGAGAAGAGGATACAGCTGCCCCGGCTGGACAGCACAAATATGTCAGCACGAAATCGAACATCTGAATAGGATACTGGTATGAAAATCATGGTCAGCGCCTGCCTGGCAGGTGAAAACTGTAAATACAACGGCGGAAATAACCGAAATAAGAAAGTCGAGATGCTCTTCGATGGAAACGAGATCATCCCCATTTGCCCGGAAGTTATGGGTGGTCTGCCGACACCAAGAGTCCCTTCGGAAATTGTGCATGGTATCGCAACCAACAAAGATGGAATTAATGTTGACCGGGAATTTCGGACGGGTGCGGAAACAGCTCTGAAGATTGCAGAACGGGAGCAGCCTGACCTTATTGTCCTCCAGTCAAGGAGCCCCAGCTGCGGCGTGAAACAGAGATATGACGGAACATTTACCGGAACACTGATTGACGGATCCGGCGTGACGGCGGAACTGCTGATCCGGAATGGTTTTCGTGTTGTTGATGTAGAGGACCTGTGAAAGTGAACGGAGACTGCACATGAGGCGTGATATATCAAATCAATCTGGCGGAAGACAGTGATAAGGTGATTGTCCCTATGACGAATCAGAAATTATTTGAAATTGCCAGGCAGCAGTCTGCAGAGGATTTCGGATGCAGAGCTTGCGATTTTTTACAAAACAATAATGTGGTGGTTGCTTTTCGCCTTGGAGCGAATGCCCGTAAATATCTGAAAAACCCAATAACCTGCAGCTTTGTATCTTACGGAAACAACGTTGTTGCAGCTGCAACAGAAGAAGTTTTTGATATGGTGTCGGAATATATCGGGCGGTATGAGTTTTATCACTGTTTTGAGACACCGAATATGCATTGGCTGAATGAACGGCTGATGGAGAGGGGACATAAAATCTGTTTTATGGCAGAGTATTATCTCCCGGATGTGGAGAGGATTCCTAATCTGCCTTGTATCTATCAAACACGTATGCTTGAACAGGCGGATTTTGAAGATCTGTATCAGCCTCAATGGAGCAATGCACTTTGCAAGGATCGAAAGAATCTGGATGTGCTTGGTATCGGAGCATATGATGGGGAAAAGCTGATTGGGTTGGCAGGATGTTCCGCAGACTGTGACAACATGTGGCAGATTGGTGTGGATGTTTTACCTGATTACAGACGGCAAGGAATAGCTTCTGCTTTGACCAGTATGCTTGCGAAGGAAATCCTGAACCGTGGTAAAGTACCATTTTATTGTTCTGCCTGGTCGAATATCCGCTCGGTTCGAAACGCTGTTAAGAGTGGTTTCATCCCGGCATGGGTAGAGATGACTGTAAAACCGGCGGGAATCGTTGATGCAATGAATAACGAATAACCTGGCATGCCTTCACAAGATACCCGCTTGGGTCCCTCAAAGAATTACATTTCAGGATGAGGCGGGAAGCGGCCAAAGCAACAGACTATGAAATGATCATCAGATAGGAAGGAGCGTTTATGGCTTCT
This sequence comes from Oscillospiraceae bacterium, assembly GCA_017652685.1. Taxonomy (GTDB): domain Bacteria; phylum Bacillota; class Clostridia; order Oscillospirales; family Oscillospiraceae; genus Limivicinus. Next base: position 13,506 of record JAGCAN010000264.1, on the reverse strand, counting down.
ACGAAAGAGTATCTGGATTTTATCCTGGAGCAGCTGTCCGAACTGGATGGGATCGGTTACCGCACTATGATGGGCGAATATATTCTCTATTATCGAGGGAAAATTGTTGGCGGCATATACGATAACCGTTTTCTTGTGAAGCCGGTAAAATCTGCGGCGGTAATGATGCCGAGTGCTGAATTGGAGCTTCCCTACAAAGGGGCGAAGGAGATGCTTTTAGTGGACAACGTGGAGAACAAAGAATTCCTGCGAGAACTGCTGGAAGCGATGTATGAGGAACTACCTGCTTCGAAAATGAAGTAGGACCGGGGGTGAAGGAAATAAACTACATCCATGAACCGACCGATCTTCAGTGCGGACAGGCTGTGCTTGCCATGGTTACCGGGGTTACCGTCCGACAGGTGATAGAGGAACTCAACAACGACCGGGAGACAAATCTCAGAGAAATGAAGGGATTTCTACGCAATCATGGTGTATGGGTATCGGACGAACGTATTCAGATCACGAAAAAAGAAGAACTTCCTCCGCTCTGTATGCTCAGCTGTGAAACGCCAAGGTGCTGGCACTGGTCTCTGTATTGTGACGGGGTGTTTTATGACCCGGAACATGGCATGCTGATGGATTTTCCGGAATCTGCAAGAAGGTACTATTGGGAATTACAGAGGAGAGAGGAACAGAATGAAGTATAGTTATAAGGTTGTAGATAAGGGTACTTATTACCGGAAAGATGTATTTCGCCATTTTTCCGAAGATTGCAAATGCTCTGTTTCCATGACAGCAAGAATCGATGTAACAGATCTTGTAAATCATTCCAAAAAGACAAATACAAAATTCTACCTCAACTTCCTGTATGTTCTATCAAAGGTAATGAATTCCCGGGAAGACTACAGAATGGGATATCTCTGGCAATCAGATGAACTGATCTGCTATGACACGGTAAATCCTACACAGTATGTTTTTCATGAAGACACAGAAACATGTACTCCTGTTTATACGGAATACGATGAGGATTATGATGTTTTTTACCACAATGCATTTGCCGATTTGGAACGTGCGAAAGAATCAAGAGAATATGGTCTGGATTCTGCAAATCATCCAAACTGGTTTGATGCATCCTATATTTCATGGCTCTCCTACGATTCTCTGAACATTGAGCTTCCGGATGGATATCTGTTTTTTGCTCCTATTATTAACTGGGGAAAGTATCGTGAAGAGAACGGAAGATATGTCATGCCTGTAAGTGTTCGCCTGAACCATGCAATTGCTGATGGTTATCTGGTTGCGAATGTTTTTCGCCTGCTGCAGCAGGAAATAGAAGCTTTTTCTGATAAATCCTGCTGAGTGCTCTGCAAAACAGAGTGCAACAAGGGAGAAACAGGAAAGGAGGGACGATGGGAATGCTTTGGAATGCCAAAAATGGATCTGTTCCGATAGGTAATACAGAGATGAGTTTTGTGTCCTTCGGTTACGGAGAGAAGCCGCTCATTATGCTGCCCGGATTATCAGACGGACTGATGACGGTAAACGGAAAGGCATTTATGCTGGCAAAACCCTATAAACTGTTTTTTGAAAAGTATACGGTTTATATGTTCAGCAGAAAAAATGAAATGCCGGAAGGATATTCTATCCGAGATATGGCAGCAGATCAGGCAAAAGCGATGCAGATGCTTGGTTTAAGAAAAACTTCCATTCTGGGAGTATCACAAGGCGGGATGATTGCCCAGTTCCTCGCTGCAGATTTTCCTGAGCTGGTTGAGAAGCTTGTGATTGCCGTATCAGCTCCACGGTTGAACGGGATCATCCGGGAGTGTATCCTGAATTGGATAGAGTTCGCAAAACAGGGTAATCATAAAAAACTGATGATCGATACGGCAGAAAAGAGTTACTCATCCGAATACCTGAAAAAGTATAGAAAGATTTACCCGATTATCGGAACAATCGGCAAACCATCCGATTACGGCAGATTCCTGACAAATGCCAATGCAATCCTTTCTTTTGATGCGGTTTATGAGTTACCAAAGATTTCCTGCCCGGTACTGATTATCGGAGGAGAAGCTGACAGAATCGTCGGTATAGAGGCTTCCTATGAGTTGAAAGAAAGAATCGCGGGAAGTGAGTTGTTTATTTATAAAGGATTGGGACATGCTGCCTACGAAGAGGCAGATGATTTCAATGAGCGAGTTTTCGAATTCCTTGAAAAAAGGATAACAGAGCTATAGCCACGATTTACAAGAAAACTAAAAGGACCTGAAAAAGATGCATTTTGTAGATGCTAAGGGAATACTGACCGGGAATTCCGGATACTATGGAATAAATGTCTACAGAGGCTGTTCTCACGGCTGCATCTATTGTGACAGCAGGAGTAACTGCTATCAGTTTACTCATCTGTTTGAAGATGTTGAAGTAAAACGGAATGCTCCGGAATTGCTGGAGAAAGAACTAAAGTCTAAACGGCGGAAATGTATGATCGGGACGGGATCGATGTCTGATCCCTATATGCACTGTGAAGAAAAACTCCTTCTGACGAGAAGATGCCTGGAGATTATTTTAAGATATGGATTTGGTGCTGCTGTTCTGACGAAATCCGATCGGATTTTACGGGACATTGATTTACTTGATGAGATAAACCGGTCAACAAAATGTGTGGTTCAGATGACGCTCACGACTTATGATGACAACCTCTGTAAAATTGTTGAACCGAATGTTTGCAATACGAAGCGCAGGATTACTGTGCTGGAAGAAATGAGGGAAAGAGGAATACCGACCATTGTCTGGTTGACACCCATTTTGCCTTTCCTTAATGATACGGAAGAAAACATAGCTGCGATTCTGGAAGAATGCGTCAGGATAGGCGTAAAAGGAATTGTATGCTATAATATGGGCCTGACGCTGCGAGATGGCGACAGAGAGTATTACTATGCTGCACTTGATAAGCATTTCCCGGGAATGACAGAGAAATACAGGAAACGGTATGGAAATGCCTATGAGCTGCCAAGCCTAAATGCCGGAGACCTGATGAAGTTGTTGCACGGGATCTGCAGCAAAAACGGGATTCTGTCGACACCGGAAGATTGTTTCCAGTATATTCAGAAATTTCCGGACAGATTTCCGCAGATGAGTTTGTTTTGACTTTTTTGTGGAATGAATTAAAATGAACGAGAGCTATTATTCTTTTGAGAAGAAAATACAGAGTTTTGAAAGGAAGGAAATAGAATCGTGAAAATCTTGTTTAAAAACGGGTTGGTTTACGACGGTTCCGGTGCAGAACCTTTTCAGGGAGATGTTCTTATTGAAGATGACCGGATCATTGAAGTCTCAGAGAATATTACGGCAGATGCAGATCAGATCATCGATCTTACGGGATATCAAATCTGCCCAGGCCTGATCGATGCACATTCCCATAATGATTTTTTCTATGATCGGGAAGATGCCGAAAAGTTTTTCAGACCGTTTATCGAACAGGGGATCACCACGCAGATCACCGGAAACTGCAGTTTTTCTCCGTTTGGTGCAGACGAAACGACACCTTACCGGGATAAAATCGGCGGAGGCCTTTTTGAAACAGTTAAACCCTGCAGCTTTGCGGAATTCAAAAAGCGTGCCCAGGGGAACCTCTATATGAATCTGGTTCCGTTGATCGGACAGGGATCTATACGGGCAGGTATGAAAGGCTATGATCCTGCGCCGCTTACTCGTGAGCAGCTGGAAGAAGAGCTTGTTCATGTTCGTGAGGCGATGGAAAGCGGGGCTTTCGGCGGTTCATTCGGGTTTATGTACGAACCGGATCGGTATGCACAGGAGGAGGAAATCATTGCTTTTGCCAAAGAGATTGCCAGATACGATGGGATCGTTACAATCCATCCGAGAGCATGTTCCATTGTCAGTGCGGACTATCCCCTTATCACTAAAAAGTCGCATCTTGAGATGGGTCTCGATGAAGCGGTTGATATTATGCACAAATCCGGCTGTAAGCTGGAATACAGCCATCTGATTTTCACCGGACAGAGGAGCTGGAAGCTGCTCGACAAAATGCTTGCTACCTTTCATCGCGAAGTAAACGCAGGCAGCCCGATAGCGTTCGATAACTATGCCTTCCACTATGGTGCTTCTGTCATTACGGTTGTTTTCCCTGAGTGGTACGCACAGCTCAGCAGAGAAGAAGCAGCCAAGCCGATAAACCGTTTCAAACTGCAGCTCACAATCCTCATGTATCGCAAAGTACTGGGTATTGACTGGGATGATATGGTTGTTGCCTATATTTCTGATGATCATCCGGAATATGAAGGGAAAACGGTTGACCAATGTGCCAAGGAAGAAGGGCTTTCAAATCTTGACATGTATCTCAAACTTGTAGACCTTTCCAATCGTGCCGGAAGCATCTACCTCGGCAAGTATTATAATGATGAGATAGTGCACCGTTTGATGGAGGATGAGCTTTCTGTCTTTATGACAGACGCCTGGGTCGAGGAAAAAGGGCTTCAGAATATTGCAGCATTTCAGACATTTCCGCAGTTCTTCCTCCTTGCTCAGCGATATGGAATTCCTATCCAGAAAATTGTTCGCAAGATGACCGGGCAGACAGCAGACCGCTATGGTATTCCGGAACGCGGATACATCAAACCGGGTTACAAAGCAGACCTTACCGTGATTGACCTTTCCCATATGAAAGTGAATGAATCCAAGCCGGATTTCCGTCCGGAGGGGATTGTTCATGTTTATATCAACGGTAAGCCGGTTCTGCAAAACAGCTGTTATCTTGGGGAGAAAGCCGGCAAAGTGCTGCTGAAAAACGGGAAATCAATATGACCGAAAAAACTTTTCAGACGTCCTGCGGAACAATTCACTACTGGACAGAAGGGGAAACAAATGCATCGGCAGTTTCACTGGTGTTCCTTCCCGGGCTGACGGCCGACCACAGACTTTTTGAGAAGCAGATAGAGTATTTTGCGGGGAAATTTCCTGTTTTTGTATGGGATGCACCTGGTCATGCGGCTTCATGGCCGTTTGACTTGTCTTTTCATTTACAAGACAAGGCGCGATGGCTTGATGATATTTTACAGCAGGAAAAATTCGTTGCGCCTGTCATAATCGGGCAGTCTATGGGCGGCTATGTCGGACAGATGTTTGCACAGTTGTTCCCGGAGAAACTAAAGGGTTTTGTTTCCATAGATTCAGCTCCGCTGCAAAGAGAATATGTAACCGCAGCAGAAATATGGCTTCTGAAGAGAATGGAACCTGTCTACCGTTATTATCCTTGGAAATCCCTTCTGAAGACAGGGACGAACGGAGTTGCCACGTCTGAGTACGGAAGGAAACTGATGCACGATATGATGATGGTTTATGACGGTGATCAGGAGCATTACGCGAGATTAAGCGGGCATGGGTTTCGAATGCTTGCAGAGGCGATGGAAGCAGATCTTCCGTATGAAATCAAGTGTCCGGCGCTGCTTATCTGCGGAGAAAAAGACCATGCCGGCTCCTGCATCCGATATAATAAGGCGTGGCACAGGAAAACGGGAATACCAATTGAATGGATCAAAGGTGCGGGGCATAATTCCAATACGGATGAACCGGATCTTGTAAACCATCTGATAGAAACGTTTATCGAGAGGATGCTATAAAAAACTGTTCAGACAGGCAGGATACAGATTCGCAAAACAAAATACATGAAAAGAAAGACTTCCTGATTATTGTTCATCAGGAAGTTCTTTTTTGAAAGAGACAATATTTCGGTGGGCAATATCTGAAGGATTGTGTAAAGGACACTTGACATTTGTAGCAAGTGGTGGTATGCTCAGAATGTAAAGCAAACTTTACGTCCTGATCAGGAAGGTGATGAAATGAAAAATCGTATAGAAGAAATTCGTAACGAGAAAGGAATCCGTCAGGAAGACCTTGCCAGATTGATGGGGGTTTCCCGGCAGACGATCAGTTCGTTGGAGAACGGACGCTACAATCCTTCTATCTTGCTTGCACACAAGATTGCACAATATTTCGGCATGACGATTGAAGAAGTATTTATTTTTGAGGAGGAATAATTATGTATTATAACAATAAAAGACTTGCATTGAATATTTTCTGGATAGTGCTTGGAGCTGTCCTGACAGTGCTTACCATTACCGAAGTGCTGGACTCCTCTGTCTATTCCGGCATGGGAGGTGCTTTTATGGCAGTAGGAGCTCTTCAACTTATCAGAACTGTAAAATACAGAAAGGATTCCGAATACAGAGAAAAAGTGGACACAGAAATCAGCGATGAGCGCAACCGATTTCTGCGTATGAAAAGCTGGTCATGGGCCGGATATTTTACGATCCTGATTGAAGGAATCGGAGTGATCGTTGCGATGGTTCTTGGGGAGCGAACGATTCAGCTTATACTTTCGTATTCCGTGTGTCTAATTCTGGTTGTTTACTGGGTTGCATACATAATTCTGAGCAGAAAATACTGATGGAGCGCTATGCTGATTTGCCATTTTCTCTCAAACATGGTATACTGTTTTCAAAAGGACGTAAAACAGATTCGTGTTGAACAACAAGTGTTGAAAAATGGCAGGATCATTGGAAGGAGAATAAAAATGAAGCATTATATTATAGTAAAATTTGCAGATGGGACGGATTTTCGCGCGTTGGAAAGCCCAGTACGAGCTATCTTTGAAGAGACACTTTCCATACCGGGGATACATGGGGTGGACATCCGGTTATCCAATTCTGACAGACAGAACCGTTATGATATGATGATTGTTATGGATATGGAGAAAGATGCTCTACCAGCATATGACAGTTCCGAACCACATCTGCGTTGGAAATCTGAATATGGCGGCTGTGTTGCTAAAAAGGCCATATTCGATTGCGATGACTAATGAAGCCGAGAGGAACTGGTCCGGATTCTCTCTATGATTTGAAGAAATCTGGTAAAAATGCTGTGAAGCTAAAAAAACCGACACCCGATCCGTTGCTGTCCGATCGGGAATTTTATCTGCGTTCCTTTACCTGGGGGCTTCCGGTCAATCTGGGCGGAGCTGTTGTAGCCCTGGGGATGCTCGCAACCGGGCACAAACCCAAACGCTTTGGCAACTGCATTTCCTTTGAGGTAGGTAAAGGTTGGGGTGGTGGTAGCCTCGGCATGTTTCTCTTTACCTGTAAAGATGCTCCTTTGTCATTGAAAGCGCACGAACACGGGCACAGTATTCAGAACTGCTATTACGGCCCGTTTATGCCGTTTCTGGTGAATATTCCGTCCTCTTCCCGCTACTGGTACAGAAAAGCAGTTCATGCCATAGCGCCGAAAAAACAACTCCCTCCGTATGACAGCGTCTGGTTTGAAGCGGAAGCTACCCGCCTCGGCCTTACCCGCATACATTCCAATTCTTCTCAAAAAAACAGCCCTGTCTGAACTTCAGACAGGGCTGTTTTGCAACTGGAAGCTCTAAAAAGCCCAGGAACTACCCGATCTGTACGATACCGTCATTCAGCACGGTTACAGAGTCGCCGGTCTTAACTGTCTCGAGAAATTCTTCTCCCAATCTGTCAATTACAGGCATACTCGTCTCGGACCAGACCGAGCCCATGATTGCCCCTGAGGCGGCAAGCGAATCGATACTCTGAGAGAACAGCATACAGGCAGGGGCTTTTCCCGTTTTGCATGCTGTGAAAAGAATCATTCCCCCGGTTGTGGAGCCGATGGTGATGGGCAGGCACAGTGCCTTTCCCTGCATCGGCATTCCGTTGATATCCGGGTTATTCTGGTCTCCGCAGGGGACGCCTGCTTTGTTGAACATCAGAGCCATCTGGAAAGAAGCGAGTGTGTTGAACCCGTTCCTGGAGACAAGCGCTTCGGCCTTACATGTTCCGGGAACCACGACCCGGCCCTTAAATTCTTTCATATCCTGCCCTCCCTGCTGGTGATAATGTCGAGAATTTCTTTATCCGTAAAATATCTCGCGCTGGTGTAAGTGCGCAGTTTGTTGGAAGACGTAATTACTGCTTTTGCCTTGCACAGGGGATTGTTCATATACATCAGCGGGCAGATATAACTGAGAATAACGCCGCATTTCTTTAAACGCTCTGCGCCTCCGGAAGCGGTAAATGCTCTGATAACCGGAGTCGAGGCAGTGAAAACGGTTGGTACGGATACTTTTTGAATTCCGCTGTAACGCAGGCAGTTTTCAATTTTAAATGTCCAGTCTTCCAGCTGAGAGAGAGAAAGGTGCGGGCATCCCACAAAGCAGAGCTGAGGTTTTGCATATTTATTTTTCCATACAACGGGATACCCGGCTTCTACATGCTCCAGCTCCGCGTCATCAATCACATATACCTTTGCGTTTTCACGAATCAGTGATTCGCCACTTTCTTTTGCTTCCGGAGTGAGATGATCCACATGGTACAGTCCGACTGCACCATTCGATGCTGTTGCTGCGCCAAAATCTTTCAGATAGGAACACACCTCCTGTGTGAGTTCTGTGCCGAGCCATCGGTCAAGCCCGCGAATATAGGGTACGTCCTCCATCACTTTCATCCCGATGGCTGAACCTAAAAGCTGGGCTTCCGGCCTTTTTTTGCACTTTACTTCTACAATCCAGTCGGCTTTTCGCCCTTCGTCCAGCAAGAATCCGAATTCAGGTACGTATCCTGCGACAGATCCCATCAGCTCCAGCATGCCGGAGTTTCGGTTGCAGCGCGCTCCCAGAACAGAGTTGGCGTATACAACAGCGGAAGATTCTGCCCAGGATAGGACATCACCTTTCTTCGGGATGTTTCCAACCTCGGGAAGATAACAGGTGCACGTGTAGTCGTCATCATCGAGAATCCCGAGCTTCCGCATCTGTTCTTCATATCGTGCCTGGTCGGTATACATGATTTTTTGGAAAACGATATCTTCCAGGAGGTTTGAGGGTACATTCTTGTCCAGCGGACGGGGATCAGCGGAAAATTTTTGCCCGTCAGTCAGCCCGGCATCGATGATTTCATCAAAAACATCCAGCACAGGGCCAAGCACTTTCAGGCCGTAACTGATAACCGTATGGCCGTATTTTCCTGTCACAGGCACCAGGCGCTCGGCACCGAATGTGTCACCGAACATCACGAGTGTCTTCATGATTTTGGCCATCACTTCACCTTTTTCTCCGTTGAGCAAGGCCTCCTGCTCTCGGGTCAGGGTCATAAAGAACCACATCCTTTCAAGTTGTTTTTTCGTTACGGATGTGATAATTTTATCAGTGGAGCTGGAGATTGTCAATAATATATGGTTTTTTACGCTGGTTGCTTCGTCCGGATTTGTGTAGTTTACGGACAAAAAAGAAAAGAGTATAATATATTAAAAAAATATAAAACACTAAAATATATTTTTTGGGAGGAACAGCATGCAGACCGTCATTTATATAGCGGACACTGCTCCATTACAGGATGATGTATTGTTTGCGGCACTTTATCAGACACTTCCTGAGTATCGCCGCCGGAAAATTGACCGTTATCGTGTTGAAAACGGGAAACGGCTTTCTCTGGGCGTCGGTGTTCTCCTGAAAGCCGCTTGTGCTGATCAGGAGATTCCGGGTGCGGACAATGATATTGCCTTCGGTGAACAGGGAAAGGGGTATTTTAAAAATGTAAAGAATGCTTTTTTCAATCTGTCTCATTCCGGAGAACGGGCTATGTGCGTGCTTTCCCCAATAGAAACGGGTTGCGATGTTCAGCAAAATCAGGAAATTCTTTGGCCGGTTGCTGAACGTGTTTTCAGCGCAGAAGAACAGACCTGGCTGAAAGAGCAGGATTTACTGGGCAGAGGTGATGAGGCATTTACAAGGCTGTGGGCATTGAAAGAGAGTTTTCTGAAAGCAGATGGCAAAGGATTTTCTGCTGCACCTGTAGGGATTTCCCTTTCTGTTTGCGGAGAAAAGGTATCACTCAAAGAACCGTCAGGCGGCCAGGTTTTTTCCTTTTTTGAGCCGGATTTACACGATGGATATCATTACGCCTGCTGCCTGAAAAATGCTTTCCCTGATATGAAAATAAAAGTGAGGCAGTGTGATCTCACATTGCCTCAATTTCTTTGATAATGTATTCGTTTCCCCTCAACAGATACGTTTGCCCGCTTCCGCAATAGGGACAGATTTTGGCATATTTCATCGTTGGATATGTTTTCTGACAGTTTTCACAATAGGTTATTGCTTCAATCGGCTCAATTTTCAGCTCTGCTTCTTTCAGAAACTTTGTCTTCTCCCGGGCATACAGCCAGTATTCTTCCAGAAACTGGGGAATGATTCCGCTGACTTCACCAACTTCAAGTGTTACGGAGCCAACCTGTGTCAGGCTGTTTTCCACACAGAGATCTTCCACGGTGTCAATGACATAATTGATGGTTCCTAATTCATGCATTTCAGTGCTTCCTCACAGAATCGTTCTTATATGATCGTACCATAAGAGAGAACAATATTCAATGGATATTATCCCGAAAACAGTTTTCCGCGCAGAATTTCCCGCTGCGGAATAATGTCATGGCTGCTGCCCGGTAATCAGGCAGCGTTTTTGATTTCAGCAGGAATTTGAGTTCCTTTTTTTCGTCTGAAAACATACAATGCATATAATACCAGAGGTGTTTCATACGCTCAACGGTAAATACAGGGCTCAATCCTCCCTGCAGATATCCCTCCAGAAGTGCATCGTGAAACAGTTCGAGCTCCTGGCAGCGAAGGGGTTCTCCACCGGAGAGTGCTCTGGCCAGTGCCGGGTTGGCAATAATCCCACGGCCGAGCATAACACTCTCTGTACCCGGCGCACAGGCCAGCAGCCTGTTGAGGTGATTTCGGGAAAAGAGGTTTCCGTTGTAGGAAACGGGATAACTGCATTTTGTGAGAGCATCTGCGAAACCGGGCAAATCCGGCTCACTCTGATACTGCCCCTCTCGATCACGTGCATGGATAATAAGCCTGGACAGAGGATAGTGATGATATACAGCCAGAATAGCCGGGAACTCCTGCGTGCTGTATACGCCCATCCGTGTTTTGATGCTGATGCGGTATCCCTTCTGTTCACTTTCTGAAAAAATCTGATCCAGAAAACGGTCCAGAAAGTTGAGATCAGTCAGCATTCCTGCGCCTTTGTGCTTGGCAAATACAGTTCCGGAGGGACATCCTACATTGAGGTTGAATTCCGTAAACCCAAGTGCCTGCAGTTTCCCGGCTGTAATGTTAAAAGCATTTGCGTTGTTAGCCAGAATCTGCGGGATAACGGGAAGCCCATAGTTTCGATCTGCAGTGAGATCTTTGAGATATTTTGGCTTAAAGCTTCCTTCACTGTCCGGGGCAATGAAAGGGGTATAGTATTCTGCGATACCGGAAAACATCATTTGATGAATCTGCCTGAAAAGAGCAAACGTAATCCCTTCCATGGGGGCAAAGAGGAATTCCATACATGTGCCTTTCTGGTTTCTGAGCTTCTGCTCTGTTTCTCACAAGGTATCACAACTTTATGCCGGGTGCAAGAAAAAACATAAAAAAGAAAATTGCATAAGAGTTTTGGATATTGTATAATAAAGCAACAACAAATCTGGGAGGAGCACCATGGGATTATTCGATAAAAAATACTGCAGTATCTGCGATGCGAAAATCGGCCTTCTCGGAAACCGGAAGCTGGATGACGGCAACCTTTGTAAAGACTGTGCTTCCAGACTTTCGCCCTGGTTCTCCGATCGGAGGCACAGCACGGTGGAACAGATCCGTGAACAGCTCGCTTACCGGGATGCAAACAAAGAAAAGGTGGAAGCTTTCCACTGTACGCGTACCCTCGGTTCCTGGACAAAGGTGATGCTGGACGAGGATAAGCAGCTCTTTATGGTCACGCATATGAAGAATTGGAAAGAAGCAAATCCGGATGTCCTTCGCTTCAGCGATGTGACCGGCTGTGACATCAATGTGGATGAAGACCGTACAGAAGTTAAGCGTAAAAATGAACAGGGTGAAGAAGAATCCTATCAGCCGAAACGGTATGAGTACAGTTATGATATTAAAGTTCTGATCCATGTGAATAATCCGTATTTTTCCGAGATCGAGTTTAAAGTCAACGATCGCGACATCGAGATCGGGGAACCGGGGCTATCTTTGATGGGGGTTCAGCAGCCGCCCAAACCGGAACTGAATGCGGAGTATCGCCGCTGCATGGACAGTGCTGAGGAGATTAAATCTATTCTGACCGGTGTTCGCGACACAGTGAGAGAAGAAGCTGTTCCCAAACAGCCTGTGATCTGTAAAGCCTGCGGCGCAAAAACAGTTCCCGATTCCTCCGGCTGCTGTGAATACTGCGGGACGCTGCTTCTGTAAAGCGGAAATCATCCTGAAAAACCTTTTTGCCCATATTCCGTCAGGCTGTTGCCTGGCGGAATATTTTTCGTGAAAATACACTAAAATTCTTGACTTTTGTTAGGAATCTGTATTACACTGTGTACAGCATTTTTCCTAAAAATAAAACAAAAAGGAGATTAAAAACCATGAAAAAAACCCTGGCATTTATCCTTGCACTTGTTATGGTGCTGTCGGTCTCTGCGGCTGCTTTTGCTGAGCCGTCAGGCAAAGTAATGCTGTATTCTTCCATGCAGGAAGCACAGCTTCAGGCAATTGAGCAGGCATTTGAGGCCAAGTATCCTACTGTCGATATGGAATACTACTATGCCGGCGGCGGAAAACTGGTTACCAAGATGACTACCGAAGCACAGGACGGCGGCCAGATTGCCAGCGATCTTGTGTGGCTGGGTGACCCGTCCGACTATGAAGCATTCAAAGCCAATGGATGGCTGGAGCCGTATGTTTCCCCGGAGACAGATCATATTGCTGAGGCGTATATGGATCCCGATGGCTACTATACTGCCGGCCGTCTGGTAACGATGGGCATTGCATGGTTCATCGGTGTGGATGAGGAAGATGCTCCCAAGACCTGGAATGACCTTCTTGACCCGAAGTGGTACAACCAGATTATTATGACGGATCCTTCTCAGGCTTCCACCACAAAATACTGGATGGCTGCTATGATGCAGTCCCCGAAGTACGGCCCGGAATACTTCGAGAAGCTGAAGGAAAACGGAGTTGAACTGGAAAGTGGTACAACAGCCACCCATAACCGTGTCGCTGATGCTTCCTACCAGGTCGGTATCTGCCTTGACTATGTATCTGCCAACCTGATTGCTGAAGGATCCCCCATGATGTTCCACTACACTACGGAAGATGTTATCACCATGACAAGCCCTGTCGCTCTTATCAAAGGATGTGCCAATGAAGAGAACGGCAAACTTTTGATGGACTTTATTCTTTCCAAAGAAGGACAGGAAGTTCTTGTTGAAAACAATCTTGTCTCTGTGCGTGACGACGTTGAAATGCAGGTTGACACCTCTGCTATCGCTGCCATCAACATGGAAGTCGATTACAACGATCTTGGCGAGAATCTCCAGACCTATCTCGATACATTCAATAAGATTTTCGACAAGTAATTTAAATTCTGCTGGGCATGCACCGCCTTCGTGGGG
>JAGCAN010000263.1 GCA_017652685.1 Oscillospiraceae bacterium | reverse complement strand
CTTGTGTATTGCCTGTGTCAAGATAAAGATCCGGTCCGGCTATCTCCAGATAATCGGAGGACATATAGCCTGAACCGCCGGGATATCTGACTGCAACCCACACACTGCCGGTATGCGCTGTTATTTCAACAACGGTTCCTCTGGCCAGTGTGTCCGTCACTTCATAGCCCATCCCCGGGCCGGACCGGACGTTGACTCCCTTGCCGGCGACCACTGCTGTTTCCGCCGCTGCCTGCCCTGCCAGTGCGGAAAAGATTAGCAGGAGGGCAACAGCAGGTGCAATCCATCGGATATGCATCAGACAGGCCTCTTCAGCCCTGTGCGAGAGCACGCTCCAGCCAGACAGCAGCCACATCGATTGCGGAATACAAGCTGCTCTTTTCACTCTTCTTGATCACCCTGTCGCGTGATTTAACAGAAGGATCTGTCAGCTGAAGCGAGAGAGAAACCTTTGTTGCCACATCAAGATCTTTTACTTTTTTTGTTTCCAGCACCTGCATCATCACAATATACTTATCTGCAAAGCTGCCATAATAAATCATATTGTCTTTTCTCAAAAGCGGATGCCCTTTATACTCTAATCTTGCCAAAATCAACACCTCCGAATGTTCTATGAGAAGTTACCAAATTTACTCTGCCGTGTCAAGCCCTATCCGAAAACCACAATACTGTTGTCAAACCATCCATTCTGCGTCTGGTTGCCGGCATACAGCCCGTTATCGGAGAAGATTCCGCCCCCGGTAGAGGTATCCGGAGCAACATAAATCTCAGGTTGATAGTCTCCCGTAATAACCATTCCGGGGAACTGCACATTGTTATAGTCCGGGAAAACACCTGTTGGATTAGCCGGCATAACGAGGTCTGCATCAGTAATACCAAACACACCGGTATTTGGCCCAAGATATGGATAGGTAAACGATCGATAAGGCAACCCTTCATGCACGGGCCGCATGACGGCTTTCCACAATCTTGCAGCAGGGTTTCCGCTGACATTGATCCTAGCAGGGGTATCAAATCCCGTCCAGACGGCGGCCACATAATATGGTGTGCACCCGACAAACCATCTGTCCTTATACTCTCCCGACGTACCTGTCTTACCGGCTACGGGCATACTCCAGAGCGTTGCTTCCGTTCCGGTTCCGTTTTCAACTGCATTTTCGAGCATATAGGTCATAACATGGGCCGTATTCGCTGAAAATGCCTGTACGGTGCTCGGGGAATTGTCAATCACCGTGTTGCCCTGTTTGTCTGTCACAAGAGAATACGTCCTGCTGTAGGTGAATACGCCATCGTTCACAAAGGAACAGTATGCCGCCGCCATTTCTCTCACGGTGATGCCGTTTGTCAGCTGGCCGAGTGCCATCGGAGCGTATGAACAGTCATCCGGGACCAGGCTCGTCACACCCAATTTCTGAATCAGATAATTATAGCAGACTTCCGGCGTCAGCTTGTCAACAATCTGCGCCGCAACCGTATTGAGAGAATACTGCAGTGCTTCAAAAATCGTCATCAGACCATAGTTTTCACCGCCGTCATTCTGCGGAAACCAGCTTGTCCCGCTCAGCGTAATGTATGACTCATCCCGGACCCAGGTGTTCGGCGTGATATAACCCAGTTCCGTTGCAGGGCCATAGGAGGCAATTGGCTTAAAAGCCGAACCGGGAGACCGTTGAGTACCCGTGGCACGGTTGAGTGGGAAATTTCTGTCTTTCTCTCCGACGCCGCCAGAGAGGGCAACCACCGCCCCACTGTAAGGATCCATCACCACAATGCTGCTCTGAAGCTGCTGCGTTCCCGTGGTTTTGGGAATGGCATTGAGGTCTTCATAAATGTTGTCGACAGCCGTCTGAATATCCGGATTCAGGCAGCAGTAGATCTGATAGCCGCCGTTAAACACAAGCGTCCTAGCAGCTTCCCTGCTGATGCCTTTCAGCTTCGCCAGATCGCTGATCACATCCTGAATGACAGTCTCTTCATACCAGGTATAAATCTGTTGGACGGAATCCTCCTCCGGTGTACGGGCAAAATAAAGTGGCTCAGCGGAAGCCTGTTTGAATTCCGCATACGTGATGAACCCCTGGTTGTACATTTCGCGCAGAATCGTTTCCTGCCGGTGTTTGTTGTTCTCTTCGTTATAGAACGGGTCGTAATAAGTCGGCAGATTTGTAATGCCGGCAATGGCAGCACACTCCGCGAGGCTGAGCTCCGAAACATCCTTTCCGAAGTATTTGTGAGCGGCCCTCTGCACACCCCAGCATCCCTCACCGAAATAGGCCACATTAAGGTACCACTCCATAATTTCCTTTTTGTCGTACCGTTTTTCCAATTCCAGCGCTCCGAATATTTCCTTCAGCTTACGCTGGACGGTGACCTCATTGTTTCCTGTAACATTCTTCAGAACCTGCTGGGTAATCGTCGATCCGCCATATGTCTTGCGCATGGTAAAAAACATGTCAATCAGAGCGCCGGAAGTTCTGTACCAGTCAACACCTTTATGGTCATAGAAACGCTTGTCTTCTATGGCGACAACAGCCTGTTCCATGTAGTGCGGGATCTGCTCATATTCCACCCAGTCATGCGTTTCAAGACCTGTGAGCGTAACGAGCTCTTTGTATTCCCCGGAACCATCGTTATACCAGATAGTGCTTGCCTGATTGATGGTTTAATCTGAAAGGGATACATCAACCTCTGAAACAAGGCAGTTTTTTACATAATAGGCAAAGATGCATGCAAAAAGCATACCCGAGAGAAGAATCACAATAAATGCTGAACCGAATATTTTTAAGACAACTCTCACGACGGATGCAACCACATCCATTGCCGTATCAGTAGCTTTATATGCAGCGTAACCAAGCATTCCCGCCGGAGATCGCTTTTTTGCTGTATGCTTTTCGTCAGCCAACTGTTATCCCTCCTTTGCGCATATTTTGAGAAATTATTATACCATAGCTTGTCAAGTTGTGATAGGCCAAAATAGAGAAGAAATTGTTAACGTTTGGAAACCAGTTCACTCTTGATTTCTTGTAAAAGTTATTGTATGATAGTTATGGAATTAAAAGGAATGGGAGGTTTTGCAGAATGAGCGATTATAACAGTGACGGCGATCTGATTACCATCGTAGATGATGACGGGCAGGAATTTGAACTGGAATACATTGACGAAATAGATTATAACGGTAGTACTTTTGTTGCCTTTCTCCCTGCAAACATGGATGAAAGCGATCCTGATTACGGTCTGATTATTCTCCGCAGTGTTCCGGATGAAAACGGTGAAGAACTTTTCGAATCCATTGATGATGAAGCAGAACTTGACGATGTATATAACAAGTTCATGGTTCTCCTCTTTGATGATGAAGACGAAGAAGAGAACGATTCCGAGGAAGAAAAGTAAAGCGCCGCATTCCCCTCACCTGCTGCGGCCGTGTTGTCGTTTTCGGCAGTGCGGCCCGTTAAACCCACATCTCATATAAGGGATGCCGATTTGAGTCTGCGGATTGCAGGCCTCCCGGCTTACGCTGGAAGAAGGAAGCGCGAAACAGAACTTAGGCGACCCACCTGCTCTACTTGTGCAGGTTATAATTGGGCCGGCACGGCACAGTGGGCATTCCCCCGAGAGCAATCTCGGGGGAATGATTTTTTTCAGTTCTGTCTTTCTCATGACATCCAGCTTGCGAAGGAGCACCGGAATCGAGATATCATGTTTCCTTCACTGGCAAGCAGGCTGTACCTGTTACGAAGCAACAAGTATTTTCAACTTTTCATTCAGCTTCGCATAAATCCGCTCGACAAACCACGGCTCCGTTGAAGCCTTCAGAGCTTCATCCAGGGTAAACCAGGCAACTCCTTTGTTTTCATCCTCACATACGGTCAAAGGCTCTGTTTCATCTGCTTCCAGCAGATAGGTGAGATTCATATGGAGATGGCTTGGCACATAGTTTCCCCGTTTTTCATGTCCGTCCACTGTGAGCGTCTCGAGTGAAAAGATATCCTCGGAGACAGGGATCACTTTTTTGATTCCCGTTTCTTCCCTTACTTCGCGCACAGCAACTGCAAGCAGATCTGTTTCCCCGTCCGCATGGCCCCCTGTCCAGGACCAGGAATCATAGATCCTGTGGTAAACCATGAGCACTTTTGTCCGTTCACCGTTGACAACCCACGCGGAAGCTGTCATATGGGCGATTCGGTTTTCCCGCTCAAAGGCATCCTCGTTTTCATCCAAAAAGGACAAAATAACTTCTCGGTCTGCCGCTTCCTGCTCATTATCCGGTCTGTAATTTCGGATCTGTTCTGTCAGTTCCGCACGGTTCATGGCATTATCTCCTTCAGATAAGAATCAACATCAAACGGGACTGTTTTCTCGTCCTTTTTCAGATACAGCGGATGATGAGGGTGCCCGGCTTTGGAGCAGCGTCCCGCACAGAGCCAGCGTGCTTTGTACCGCTTTCCGATGTCCACCATATCCTTTACACAGCCGGGCAGATACGACCGCTTTGTAAGGATTGTTCCCCAGGCAGCCCATACCGCAGGCTCAATGCCTTCCCCCACACGAGAGAGCACATAGGCAAACGCCCGCATATTCTCCTCATGGAGACGTCTGTTAAAAATCTTATCCATCTGATCCGGATCCGTTGCGCGTTGTGCATAAACATTGAACATGATGAAACTGTCAAATCCGTTGGCCTTTGCAATTCGCGAAACAGATTTGAGAGTATTATCAAGCGCATCCGGTGCAGCGGTTGACGGGTTGATTCCGATGCAGATCAGCGGATTTTCACCTCGTGTACCGAGAATATACCGGTATTCCGTGTAAAAATCCGGAACATAAATCCAACGGGCAGGATCATATCCTCCGCTGCTCCCAGACAAGGCAAGTGCTTCCTCAAAAGGCAACAGCTCTGTGCAGCTGCTCTCGCCGACAGGGATGTGAGGCATTACCGGTTCACCGCTTTCAGAAGCTGTTCCGTGCGGTCTGTCATCTCCCAGCGGACATCGAGGTCTTCTCTTCCTATATGACCGTATGCCGCCAGGCTGCGGTAAATCGGTTTGCGGAGATCCAGGTCACGGATAATCGCCGTCGGACGAAGATCAAAAACCTTTTCCACCGCTGCGCTGAGAACATCGTCCCCAACCTTTCCTGTCCCGAATGTTTCAACCAGAACAGAGACCGGTTTTGCCACGCCGATTGCATAGGCAAGCTGTACCTGGCAGCGCTCTGCTAGTCCGGCTGCCACCACATTCTTGGCCACATAGCGGGCTGCATACGCGCCGCTTCTATCCACTTTTGTGGGATCCTTGCCGGAAAAAGCTCCACCGCCGTGCGGTGCACTCCCACCATAGGTATCCACAATGATTTTTCGTCCGGTAAGACCCGAATCTCCCTGCGGTCCGCCGATGACAAAACGGCCGGTCGGGTTAACATAATATTTTGTCCGCTCATCCAGCAGCTCACCCGGAATCACCTGCTGAATCACCAGTTCGATGATGTCATGCCGCAGAACTTCCATATCGACTTCCGGAGCATGCTGGGCAGAAACGACCACCGTGTCAACACGCACAGGGTTCCGGTTTTCGTCATACTCTACTGTCACCTGGGTTTTCCCATCCGGACGGAGATAAGAAACAAGCTCTTCCTTCCGGATTGCCGTCAGCCGTTTGGCCAGCTTATGCGCAAGGGAAATCGGTAACGGCATCAGTTCGGGTGTCTCACGGCAGGCATACCCGAACATCATGCCCTGGTCACCCGCTCCGTTCTGCAGCTCTGCATCCTCTCCTCTTTTGCTCTCCAGCGCCTTATCCACACCAAGAGCAATATCTGCAGACTGCTCATCGATATTGACAATCACGCCGCAGGTTTCACTGTCAAAGCCATACTTTGCGCGGTCATATCCGATCTCCCGGATCACACTGCGGGCAATGCCGGCGATGTCCACATACGTTTTGGTAGAGATTTCTCCCATGATATGCACCAGCCCTGTTGAAACTGCCGTTTCGCAGGCAACGCGCCCCTCCGGATCTTCCTTCAGGATTGCATCAAGAACGGCATCAGAGATCTGGTCACAGATTTTATCGGGATGTCCTTCCGTTACAGATTCAGATGTAAAAAGATAGTGTGCCATGTCTTCCTCCAGAAATACTTGTACAAAAACCCCTGCCGAATCCGGCGGGGGTTTAAAAAATCAAAGCAGCAGCCTCATCTTTCGTCTCCGCCGGATTTAGCACCATGCCCTTCGGCTGGTTGCTGTGAGATCTTCGGGCCGGTCCCTCCCTCACTCTTGATAAGGTGTTTAATTGTCATGCGGTATTATAGCAGAAATCTTCCGCTTGTCAACAGTCTTATTCGAGGATGGCCCGGACCTGCCGGATCTGTTCTTCCGTGAGAGAAACAATATCCGAATTGTCCATGCCGGTATTGGCGTTTTCTATCAACACCATTTTTGTCCCCTTCGCCATCACTGCGTTATGCCAGAGCGTTGCAGGGATGTTGTAGACCTTGCCCGGTTCCATCGGTTGCTTGTCAAAGACAAGAACTCCGTTTTCATCGTTGGCGAAAAGAAGATCGCATTTTCCTTCCAGGAGGACAAAAAGCTCATCCGTCAGGTTATGGCGTTCCAGGCAGTCGATCCCCATAGGGTCACTGGCGGGCTTCCAGTTCTTGATGCCTACTGTCCACTCAGCGGTTTCAAACACGCGGTGCATGCCTTCCCCGGTGTATTCATAAGTTAATACTTTCATTTATTCCTTTCAGTCAGACAACTGACTCTTTTTATTATTTGTCCAGTCCTATTGCCCAGGTGCAATCCGGCTGCTCGCAAAGGGAGCATTCTCCTTCGATTTCAATGCTCTGTCGAGAGCTGTGAAGAGAGGACCGTACGTCTTTGAGAGAATTAATGAGAATACAGTGCTTTTGCTTTGTCAGCTATATTTTCTGCTGTCAGGCCAAAGTAACGGAAGAGATCCTCGGGCTTGCCTGAAATGCCGAAGACATCGTTTATGCCAATCCTTCCAAAGCGTGCACCCGGATTACCGGCAAGCACTTCCGCAACGGCTGACCCCAGCCCGCCGATGATGCTGTGCTCTTCCGCCGTGACTATAGCTTTCACCCTGCTGTTCCAGGCGAGAATCGCTTCTTCATCAATCGGCTTAATGGTATGGAAATTGACGACTGCCGCGCTGATCCCTTCTTCTTCCAGCAGCTTAGCTGCCTGAAGTGCCCTCGGCACCATAAGGCCACAGGCAAACAGTGCCACATCGCTCCCCTCTTTCAGGGTGATCGCTTTCCCGGGCACAAAGGGGGTATTTTCTTCTGTGACAATCTCTGAGGCGGTACGAGCTACACGGAGATACACAGGGCCATCAACATCCACAGCAGCAAAGACTGCTTTGCGCATCTCGATTTCATCACAGGGGACGATAACAGTCATATTCGGGACGCTGCGCATCAGAGAGATATCCTCTACAGACTGATGGCTGCCGCCGTCCTCCCCAACGCAGACACCGCTATGGGAAAGCGCAAGTTTGACATTGAGTTTCGGATAACAGATGGCGTTGCGCACCATCTCAAATGCTCGGCCTGCGCCAAAAATGGCAAATGTGCTGGCAAACGGGATATAGCCTGAGTGCGCAAAACCGGCAGCTTCGCACATCATATTGGCTTCCGCGATACCGAAATCGTAAAAACGGTCCGGATAAGCGTCACGGAAGATACAGGTCTGT
The DNA here is from genome assembly GCA_017652685.1 of Oscillospiraceae bacterium. GTDB lineage: Bacteria > Bacillota > Clostridia > Oscillospirales > Oscillospiraceae > Limivicinus. The sequence goes on along the minus strand of JAGCAN010000263.1, from coordinate 23,766 downwards.
GTGGCACCGGCCAGGTCGGCGTCCAGAACCACAATTTTATCGTTAACCGCACCAAGGTCTCTGAGTGCCTCACCGTAAGCCACTCTCATTGATTTGCCCATCTTCATATTCCCAACTCCTTTGCTGCAGCGCTGTAATCCGCTTCACTCATCACTTTTCCGTGCCAGCCGAAATTGTTTTCCATAAACGATACTCCCTTGCCTTTGACTGTCAGACAGTTGATCATCCGCGGTTTGCCGCTGGACGGGGCAAGACAGGCATTGGTAACAGCCTGAATATCATGGCCGTCTATCGTCACAGTTTCCCAGCCAAACGCTTCAAATTTAGCACAGATATCGCCAAGGCTCATTACCTTGTCATTTGCTCCGTCGATCTGAAGGCCGTTATGGTCAAGCAGGAAGATAAGATTATCCAGTTTATAGTGCGCTGCACTCATCGCTGCCTCCCAGACAATGCCTTCCTGGCTTTCTCCGTCTCCGATCAGGCAATAAACCTTATAATCCGCTCCCGCGTGCTTTGCCGCAAGTGCCATACCCGCACTCACAGAAGCGCCCTGACCGAGCGAACCGACATTGCAATCGATACCCGGCGTTTTGTTGCAGTCCGGATGGCCCTGAAGATGGGAACCGACTTGCCGGAAATCTTCCAGGTCCTCTCTCGGGAAGAAGCCCAGATCTGCCAGAATCGCATACTGGGTCGGGCAGCCATGGCCTTTGCTCATAACAAAACGGTCTCTGTCCGGCCGTTTCGGATTATCAGGGTCGATGTTTCGCAGCACGTTATAATACAGTGCCTCGACTATTTCAACACATGACAGGGAAGAGCCAGGATGGCCGGACTGTGCCCTGTAGAGCATCCTGACCACATCTTGCCGGATTTGCAATGCTTTTTTTTCGTAGTCCATTTTTTCTTGTTTTTCCTCCAATTATTGTTTGACTGCGCCTGCCGTCAATCCTTCCACAAGCCGTTTCTGGGCGAAGAAGAAGAAAATGCAGACAGGAATTACTGTAACGATACCCCCTGCTGTCATGAGATCCCACTGAACACCAAGCTGTCCGATCAGGCTGTTGAGCGCAACCGGGATCGTACGGCCTGAAGTGTTCGTGAACATCATGGCAAAGGTGTACTCATTCCAGGAATTCATGAATATATAAACGCCTGTTGCGATCAGGCAGGGAGCCAGGATGGGAAGGGTGACCTTTATAAAGGCCTTTGCCCGGTTACATCCGTCTACCATTGCTGCCTCCTCCAGAGAGGCGGGAATATCATCGATAAAGCCATTCAGCAGCCAGACTGAAAACGGAATCGTAAAGGTTGTATAAGCCAGGATCAGCGAGATCGGTTTATAGAGAAACCCCAGTTTCCGCATCATGGAATATAACGGAATCAGCAAAAGAACCGTCGGGAACATATTGTTGCTCAGAAACAGGCCCATCAGGAATTTCCTTCCGGGGAAGCGATAGCGTGAAAATGCATAAGACGCAAGCGTCGAAACCGTAAGGGACAGCAACGTTGTAACAGATGCCACAAAGAAGCTGTGCCGCATCGCTGCGCCAAAATCCACGGTCCCCTTAAACAGCTTGATGTAGGAGTCCCATGTAAACTGCTTCGGCCAGTAGGTTGCGGGTCCCAGGAGCTCCGCCTGTGGCTTAACAGACGTGACAAACGTCCAGTAAAACGGAAACAGGATGAAGATCAGCATCAGGGCAAGAGGAATGATGAGGCCGAAATAACGCTTTGCCAAAGAATTGTTTTTCATATCATTTCTCCTCGTGCCTGAATTTCATAATCATGTACGGGACCGCAATACAGGCGAGGATCAGGCATAAGATCACAGCCATTGCAGAGGAATATCCCAGGTTGAGAGAATGTGCTTTATTGAAGATGTATACACTGAGCGTTTGTGTCGAATAGGCCGGCCCGCCTCCGGTCATGTTGAAAATCACGTCAACTGAGTTGGCAACCCAGATTATTCGCAAAAGCAATGTAATGAAAATGGTGTTCTTGATAGATGGGATAGTGACAAAAAACAGTTTTTTTATTCCGCTTGCACCGTCGATATCGGCAGCTTCATACATTTCCAGTGGGATTCCCTGCAGGCCGGCAAGAATCATCAGCGCAAAAAACGGGATCCCCTGCCAGACAATTGTCACGATGACGGAAGGGAGGGCAGATTTAATCTGAGCGAGAAATGCGATAGGGGCATCGATAATCTTAAGCCTCATCAGGATATCGTTGATTACACCGTAGTTTCCGTCATACATCCAGCGCCACATTAGCCCGATCAGGACCCCGGGCGTAACCCATGGAATCAGGCTGACAGCACGGATGACGCCCCTGCCCTTGAAATGCTGGTTGAGGAGCAGAGCAAGCGCAAAACCCAGCAGAAACTGAAACCCTACACCGAACAGAACCCATAGTGCTGTATTCCGGATTCCAAGCCAGAATTGCCGGTCTTTCAGAACCTCTTTATAATTGTCAAGTCCGATATAGGCGATCTGTTTCGGCATTCTGAGATCGTAATGCTGCAGGCTCATGGAGATCGCGTTAATCACGGGAATAAACACTACACAGACCACAATCAGAACAGCAGGAGCGACGAGGAGATACGGCCATTTGGAATGTTTCTTGATCATATTTCCGGACAGCCTCCTTTTTGCTTTCTTCGGAACAGTGTGCTGGTGAAAATCACCAGCACACGTTTTACAGTATCAGGATAATTCTATTATGGCGGACAGGAGTTCTCAACCCTCATACAGGGTCTTCTGCAGAGTTGCCATGCAGTCTGCAGCGCTCATCTGCCCGGTCAGAGCCATGCTGATGGTTGCCGGCCAGTTGTTGATCCACTCAGAAGTAAAGGTCGTGATAGGAACGACACCGGCAAAGCCCTGGCTTTCAAAGGAAGTCTTCACAAACCTGTCGCTCTGGAAGAATTCCCCTGCCTGAACGCTCTTGGCAACCGGGAGATTACCGGTTGTCTCGCACCATACCTTCTGGCCGTCGTAAGCACTCATGTACTTGATGAACTCGAATGCTGCATCCGGATTCTTGCAGGAGGAGAGAAGGCCGATTTCTGTCTCGCCCATAGAGGTCCAGCGATTAGTCCCGCCCGGGAACGGGAATGCACTGACGTCATCGCCAAAGATATCGACCATTGCCTTGGAGGAGCTGATGTGATGAACCGTCATGGCAGTCAGACCGGACTGGAAGCCGGCGATGATTTCGGAATACGCGTCGTTGAGTGCCGTGGGTGGAACATAGCCTTTGGTATAAATATCAATGAAGTCCTGCATGCCTTTGACGGAGCCTTCGGAAGTCAGATCATCCCAGGAACCGCCTGCGCCGCAGATAAAGCTGCCCCAGGGCTCCTGACCGCCCTTGGAACCGCGCATGCCAAAGCCATAGACCTGCTTGCCGTCGATTTCCATAGTGCACTTCTCAATGCAGTTGAGGAACTCGTCATAGGTGGTCGGAACTTCGACACCTGCAGCTTCAAAATACGACGGACGATAGTAGACATAGAGGAACTGCGTCATCCAGGGCATCAGATAGATTCCGCCATCGCTCACGGCAGACTGCATAACACTGTAGAGGTTGGGGTCGATCTCATCCTTGTCTTCCCATGCATTAATATAATCGGTCAGATCTACAACGAGGTCGTTTTCCACGAAAGAAGGAATTGAAGTCAGTTTGAAGGTTGCTACATCCGGGCCACCGCCGCCGATGCAGGCAGTAAGCAGATTGTTGGAATAGCCGCCGCCGTCCCATACCTGCTCTTCAGCAGTAACGGTAATGCCTTTTCCGTTTGTTGCATTAAAGTCAGCTACGATGTTCTGCATGACTGCGGAATAATCCGGGTTATCAACCCAGTACCAGAAGGTGAGGTTGACGGGATCATCCGCAAATGCGGAAGAGCTGCCGAAAGCCATCAGACCAACGGCCAGTGTCAGTGCCAGGAACAGTGCAAGAATTTTTCTCATGTTTTTTCTCCTTTTCTGAGTTTTTGTTATATGTCCGCTTCCGGGAACCTCCGTCACCGGGTATTTCCGGAAAGGCATATCTGCCAATAATAATACCAAGAAACCAGACATTTGTCCAGTATTTTTGTGAAATATAACCAGATATTCGCCAAAGCGTTATTTCAGCAGAATATTCGGCAACCAGGTAACGATGTGCGGCAGATAGGTTACCAGGAAGAGTGTCAGCACAAGCGGAATGCACCAGGGCAGAATTGCTTTATACAGCTGCTCCAGCTTAATCTTATTCACATCGGAAATAACAAAGAGGCAGACGCCGAACGGCGGCGTTACCTGACCGATCATCAGGTTAAGGACAAGCATCACGCCAAAGTGAACAAGGTCCAGCCCGAGCTTTTTGGCAATCGGCAACAGCACCGGGAGCATCAGCGTCAGGATTGCGCCCGGCTCCATCACCATGCCGAGCAGGAGAAGAATAATATTCAGAAAGAGCAGAATGACTGCCTGGTGTGAACTGATGCCGAGAATAAAGTTGGCAATTTTATTGGAATAACCTTCCATTGCCATAACATAGGTAAAGAGCGTGGAACTGCCGATGATGAACAGCGTGTTGGCAGAGGAGAGGGCAGAGTCCTTCAGGCATTTGAGAAACTGCTTCCAAGTCATGGTGCGGTAAACCAGCACTGAAATGATCAGTGCATAAATCACAGCGATGCTCGAAGCCTCCGTCGGGGTGAACCAGCCTACCGTGAAACCGGAGAGGATGATCAGCGGGGTGATGAGGGCAAGGATGGAGCCCTTGAACTCGTGCCAGAGTGCTTTGCCGCTGAACGGATGGCGTTCATAATGCCGGCGAACGGCAAAGTAATACACCATTGCCATGAGCAGCAGTGCCATTATTACGGCTGGAACAACACCGCCCATAAAGAGTTTGCTGACGCTTACACTGGCGACACTGCCGTAGATAATGAGCGGAATAGAAGGTGGAAAGATCGGTCCTATGACGGAAGACGCTGCAGTAACAGCACCGGCAAAGTCCTCATCATAGCCGTTAGACTTCATTGCCTCCATCTCAATGGCACCGAGGCCACCCGCATCTGCCACCGCCGAGCCGGACATTCCAGCAAAGATGACGGAAGCAATAACATTGGCATGCCCAAGTCCACCCGGAATCCAGCCGACAAGTTCTCTCGCTGTATTGAAGATTTTCTTTGTGATGCTGCCCGCATTCATCAGGTTTCCGGCAAAAATAAAAAGAGGAATGGCGATCAGAAGGAACGAGTCGATCCCGCTGACCATCTTCTGCCCGATGACAACCATAGGATAACCAAGCGAAAGGCAGCCAAGCACGGCAGAAGCCCCGATGGATATACTGATCGGGACACCGATTACAAGCAGGATAACAAAGCCAACCAGAAAAACAATCATGCCTGCTCCTCCTTCCCTTTCTTTCCGAAGTTCCTGACGAGCCATTCAATCAGCTCTTCCAATGCTTTGAGAGCCATGAAAGCCCCGGCAATTGCCATGGGGAAATACTGCACCGAATAGGGGACCTTCGTGGAAAAGGTTGAATAAAACCGGGTGCTGACAAACGGATACTGGGCGCAGAAAGCTACAACCATGATCACCCCAAGCATCAGGGAAACCAGTTTGTTCAGAAGAACCATCCCTTCATAGGCAGGCCCCTTTACGCGGGAAATCAGAAAATCCAGCCGCATAAGCCCACTCTGGTTATACAGCGGTATAATGCCCATGAAAGCCATCCACAGAAAGGAAATGCCGCAGATCTCAATGGTCGGGCGAAAAGATCTGTTGAAAATGTTGCGCCGGATCAGTTCCATCACAATAAAAGAAACCATCACCAGAACGGCGATCATGCTGATCACCGTAGCAATTTTCGCAATGATATTGAGAATTTTCCTGTAAAGATTCATTTTTTTATCCTTTTATAAAAGTTGCATAGGTCAGATCTGACCTATGCAACTGTCCGTGATCATTTCCCGAATAACGGGATCAATAGGTTTGTATCAGCCGACTGCTTCCAGAATGGCGTTCAGAAGATCACGGCTGAACCATGTCTCGTTCTCATAACGGTCGTAGTAGGCGGGAATATCGAGCTTGTCTTTAAAGGACTGGATGTCGGGTTCTGCATCGAACTCGACGCCTGCTTCTTTCAGGGTGGCTTCGCCGGCAGCATTGTTGCTGTCGATCAGGTCAAAGCCGTAACGGCCGGCAGCGACAGCCTGCTCTTTCAGGATCTCCTGAGCAGCGGGCTCGAGCTTGTTCCAGGTGTTGGCATTGATGGCAATAGTGGTGCCCATCCACATGTAATTGATGTAAGAGAAGTATTTGATATTGTCGTAAGTCGCATTTGCAACCAGATGGTAGGTTGCATTGTCCTGGCCCTCGGCTGTGCCATTGGCAAGGGCAAGAGCGAGCTCAGGCAGAGCAAGAGCAACAGGTGTTGCGCCGAGTGCTTCCCAGACATCCAGATAGAGCTGGCTGGTCGGTACGCGAATCTTCAGGCCTTCCACATCCGCCGCTGTATGGATCGGGCGATTGGTGGTGGAAATATGACGCATGCCGTTATCGCCTGATGCGAGATATACAAGACCAAATTCGGGGAAGCCGGCAAAGATTTCATCACCCACAGGACCGTTGACAACTTCACATGCCTGGTCAGCGCTGCTGAACAGGAACGGCAGGTCAAGGATCTTGGCGGGCTCATAGAAAGAAGTGAAGCCGGAGGTTCCTGCAAGGATCACATCAATTGTGCCCATACGGGTGGACTCGATTGCTTCGGCATCATTGCCGAGCGTGCCGGATTCGTGTACTTCCAGATCAATGGCGCCGTTGGAAGCCTCTGCGACCAGTTCGGAGAACTTCACCAGTGTGTCGTAGGGAACACCGGAGCCCGGGCAGTAAGCGACAAGTTTTACCGGCTTCAGCTCATCTGCAGATGCGAAAGATGCTCCAACACCTGCGATTGCAAAAACCATTGCCAGCGTCAGAAGCAGGGAAATCAGTTTTTTCATATTCTTCCTCCAAAAAAGTATTTTCTGAAATTGATTTGCTGTATCAATTCCCTGTTTTCATTATACTCGCAAATACCGTTCTGTCAAGAAAGGAAACCCGTTTTTTAAAATAGTGCCCGGAGCAGAATCGGAAGCGTCGCCATAGAAAGCACCGTTGTAAGCATGATAAATTCGGAAGAATATTTGGGATCGTATCCGTACTGGATCGAGACCGGTGTACAGACGGTTCCGGTCGGGCAGGCTGCAATCACGACGGCGCTGAGCAGAAGCACATCATTGGAAACGAACGTGCGTAAGAGAAAATACACTGCAACCGGCGTCAAAACCAGTCGAATCAGGCTGAGCAGCCAGAGTTTCTTATTCAGAAAGGCCTCCGTCAGCCTGACCGAGCCAAGCGTCGCACCAATCACCAGCATGGAAACGGGAACCGTGCCTGCGGAAACCGTGCTGAAAAACTCAGTAACGGCCCTCGGCAGACGGATATGAAAGACAAACACCACCAGGGCAAACAAAGCAGCAACCAGAGGAGGTGATATCATGTCAGCAAGGCGAACATGATTTCCGCTTTTCTCCTTCGTCAGGCACCAGATCCCGTAGGAATAGAACAATATATTGTATGGGACGCAGGAAATGCCGAGATAGAAAACTGCCTCACTGCCCTTGAGCACCTGCACAACCGGCAGCCCGACAAACAGCGTGTTGACCGCCGCCAGAAGAAGAATGGTCTGCGGTGCCGTCTCCTTTTTATCAAAACGGGCACAGAACGTTGCTATGACATAAAGCAGGGCTGTCAACGCCACCAGGAGGAAAAAAGCAAACCACAAATCTTTCGGGGGCAGATCAGGCCGGGCTCCCAGAACAGAATTCACAATAGAAGACGTCAGCAGAACATTGACCAGCAGCCAGCTTGCAGATTTGGCAAAATCTTTGCTGAGGTATCCTTTTCGGGCTGCGAGGTAGCCAATCACCAGCAGCACGGAAAAAATCAGCATTTTGATATAGAGGCTCGAAAAATCCATGTCCTGTCTCCCCTGTTAAAAAATCAGATCGGTCACCGTATTCTACTATCTGAAACCGGAAAACGCAAGCATTTGCACAGGATCTCAACAGATTTTTTAGTGTACATTCGATTCAAAATAGTGTAAAATAGTATATAGTTGATTAAACAATTGCTTTCGGTCTCTCCGTAGAGAAAGGACATACAAATGGATGAAACAAGATCTGACGAAGTGATTTCCGAACAGGATGCAGTCTCAACAGAGGCAATCCCTATACCTGTAGAAAGCACTTCCAAACCGGATAAAACCGCTGTGAAAGCCTATCAAAAGCAGGCACGCGCAGAAGGTGTACAATACCTGAAAGAGAAAAAAGCCTGTTCGGACGCTTCAGAGGCTAAAGCATTTCGCAAAAAGTGGAAACTGCGTAGAAAAGCATATAAAACCGGGCTCCGCACCGCAGATGCAGCAGAGCGCAAAGCACGCAAGAAAGGGTTTCGTGCTTTTAAAAGGCGCATTCACCGCGGGCGCAGAGTAAGAAATACTGTCATTGCCCTGCTTCTGATCGCCTGCCTGGTGTTTTTCGGATGGCCTTCCGCCCAGATGCTCTGGAGAATCCGGAAAAGCGCCAGGTATACCACAAGCGGTTCCGAAGTTGACATTGCCAGGGCTTCCGCCTATGCCCTCTCTGCCGAACTGTGTGATGAGGGTTTCGTTCTGCTGAAAAATGATAACGGTCTTCTCCCGTTGGCAGAGAAAAAGCTCAATGTTTTCGGAGATGACGCTTATCGCTTTCTGCCCGGCACCGCTTCGGGTGAAACGGTTTCTCTGCTTGAAGCTCTTGAAGATCATGGGATTGAAACCAACAAAGATCTCACCGTCACATATCAGAAGCTACTTTCCGAACCGGAGAATCTGATCGGCAAGGCTAAACAACAGCTGACCGCGCTTATATCACACGACGACCGTGTAGATTGGCATATGCCGGATGCCTCAGCCGTTCGAAGCGCAAAAGGTTTTTCCTCCCAGGCAATGCTTGTGCTTTCTGCGCTGCCACGGGACGGCAAAACACCTTCCCCTACAGGTACCTCTGTCATGGCAGAAGGCACAGTACAGCGGAGGTTGCTGGACAGTGTTTGCAAAGAGTTTGACCACGTTATCCTGGCAATCGCTTCCGGAGGTGCTGTGGAAGCCGGGTTCCTCTCGGAATATGAAAGCATCGATGCCGTTCTCTGGATCGGCGCTCCCGGTCCGCGCGGTTTTTCGGAACTTGCCGGAATTCTGACCGGTGAAATCAATCCCTCCGGGCGCACAACCGACACCTGGCCGTCATCTCTTTCTTCAAATCCGGCAGTCTCCGCTTCCGAGCCAAGCTATTATGCCAACATGAGCGGGCAGTACGCACTTCATTTCAGTGAAGGAATTTACACAGGCTACCGCTATTACGAAACCCGTTTTGGGGGAGATAGTGCGGATTATGCGGAAAACGTTATCTTCCCATTCGGGCACGGGCTTTCTTATACGAAATTCACAGAAGAGCTGACCGCATTTTCTGTTGAGGAAGAGATCGTCACCGCAGAGATCACTGTGATAAACACGGGAGAGACAGCGGGAAAAGACGTTGTCGAGCTTTATTTCTCGGCCCCATATGACCCTTCCCGCGGGATTGAAAAACCGGCTATTGAGCTGGCCGGTTTTGTCAAAACTGCCATGATGGAACCCGGTGAAACTGAAACGGTCACTGTTTCCTGCCCAGTCCGGGATCTGTCATGCTGGAGCATCTCAGATGGATGTTACCTTCTCGAAGCCGGAGAATATCGTTTTTCTCTGGGGAAGGACGTGCACGATGCACTTCTCTCCTCCGATTATGAGACCTATATGGTAGAAAAAGACACGTTCTATCGCACCGACGAGACAACGGGTACCAAACTTGTCAATCATTTTGATTTTACCCTTGATGAAAACCCGATTCTTTCCCGATCCGACTGGGAAGGGACTGCCGTCACAGAAAGCGGTAAACGCATTGCCTCCGACGCGCTAAAGCAGGCCCTGCAGGCGTATCGGAACCCTGAAAAAGCCGATACACACGGCGAGAAAGAACCTGCCTATGCCAAAGACGGGAGTGCCTCTCTTGCCGAACTAAAGGGACTTGCCTACGATGACGAGAAATGGAACATATTCCTGGATGCCTTCAGGCTGAATGACATGTTCCGTCTTGTCGGTAACGGCGCCTGGCATACAGAAGCTATCAGCCGCCTGGGCATACCGGACACCAGGCTGGCAGGCGAAGCTTCCGGCATCCGCCCGCTCTTCTCCTCTTTCAGTACAGTATCCTATCCCTCGGCAGCAGTTATCGGTGCAACCTGGAACACTGCATTGGCTGCAAAATACGGAGAATCCATCGGTGCGGAAGCTGCAGCCTATGGCATCGACGGGCTTTATGCTCCCTCTGCAGCGATCCGTCGGTCCGCACTGAGCGGTCAGAACGGCAATCTCTTCTCGGAAGACCCTCTTCTTACCGGGAAGATGGCTTCGTCAACTGTCTCTGCCATGCAGAAAAAACACGTGATTGCGTTTTCAAAGGACTTTCCCTTCAGCGATGCGGAAAGCGCTTTTGGGAAAAATGCATTCGCCTGGATTGATGAACAGGCTCTGCGGGAATTGTATCTGAGACCGTTCGAACTCATCGTGAAGGAAGGCGGAGACAAAGGCATAATGCCTTCTGCTGCGGGTCTCGGTGTGGAGCGGTGTGAAGCCTCTTCCGCACTGCTTGGCAGTATTCTCCGAGATGAATGGGGATTTAACGGAATCGTCACTACTGGCATGGAATACTCATCCGCCAGAAGTATCCCTCTTGCGGTAAAAAACGGAGCAAACCTGATGTTCGACCCCGGGACAAATGCTTCTGAAAAAATACTGGCCTGGGCATATACCAAAGATCCTTCCGGCATAGCCTGGGCTCTGCGCGAAAGTGTCCATCGCATCTGTTATACACTTGTCAACAGTACTTCGATAGAATAAATCCCGGATTCTTTATCGCCAGAAAAAACAGGAGGCAGCAAACTGTCTCCTGTTCTTTCGTTGTTATTCAAATATTATGTTAACTAAATTCTCGTTTCAGAACTCATTCCGGCAAAAACATAACAATGAGGAACTCATTCTCGAAAAAAACGCATTGTACCCAAACAGAATAATCGTTGTTATGCACTGCAAAAAAGGAAAAAGTACAGTGTCTGCTCAGCTATAAAAGGCGACAGTGGTATCCTCAAAGTCCTTTTTCTTAATGGTCTTCATTTCCGGCAGACCTTCTGTCAACTTCATAATCTCTGGCTGCCCGTCATAGAAAACATAACTCTCCAGCACCCTGCGGTAATGGGTTTTGTCGCCGAAATAGGTCTCTTCGTCTATCCATTCTCCTCCTGTAACACAGCGGAACTCATACGTGCCGGTCGGAACAGGCACAGTACAGCTGTCACCTGCCCGAACATAAAAAATCAGAACCAGCAACCCGTGCCTGTCCAGCATCCTAAAGCATATATCGGAACGGCTGCCGTTCTCAACAACCAGGCTGCCCCGCTCATTTCCGTAACGCCGGTAAAAAACAGAACCGGTTTCAGGGTTTCCGTTTTCTCGTTCCATGGTAATGATTTCTACCTGAGGAGGCGTTACCGTTGGTCTTGGGGTGCCTGGTGTTGTCACAGCAGGAGGAGGCATATTCTGCACACTTTTATACAGGGTAACGCCGCATGCCGTCGTAATCAGGAAGATCAGGATCGCCGTGCCGGCCACAGGCCATCGCGCGAGAGAGAGAATCCCGGCAATTGTTGTGAGAAGCACAATGGCAATCAGCCCACACAGGATAGCCGCAGCAGCAGAAGTAGTGGCAGTAGGTTCTCCGTCGGCAATCAGTGCTTCAAAAAAGTGTATACCTGGCCGGGCTGCAGCAGTAAGCGCCCCAGCCAGAACAAGGAACAGAATCCGGTTTCTTATTCGCTTTTTCTGCTTCTCCTTATCGTCCATGCGCAAATAATAGCATAAAAACGGCTACTCGGCAAATACTTCTTAGTCCGCTCTTTTCTTTCATCTCGTGAAAGAGAACTGATATCGAAGTTCTGCGCTGCCTCCACCAGCAGCCTGTCAAACACTCAATCACGAAGTGACTGCAAAGTTACCTGAATTGTAACAGGCTGCCCGGGCGGGCAGCCTGTTTTCAAATCGATGTTCAAATGATTTACGACATTTCAGCTATCACTTCACTGAGGATTTTGATGCCCTTCTCCATTGCTTCATTGGTGCTGTTGGAGAAGTTGAGCCTCATGCTGCGCACGCCACGTTCCGTCTCAAAGAACGGATCGCCGGCGCAGACCGCGATGCCTTTCTTCATAGCCGCGTACTGCACATCCACCGCCTTGACACCGTTTGGAAGTGTAACCCAGATGAACATGCCGCCCTCCGGTCTGGTGAAGGTGGTGCCTTCGGGGAAGTATTTATCCATGCACGCCATCATGAATTCCGCTTTTTCCTTGTAGATTTCAACACATTTTTCTACATGAGCATCCAGGTCGTTGTCGCGGAGATACTGTTCCAGAACCATCTGGCAGAAGATATTGGTATGCAAGTCCATAGTAGACTTGTAAGCCAGCATCTTTTCCAGAACATCCTTCTGCTTGCAGGCAATCCACCCGATACGCATGCCCGGAGAGACGATCTTGGAGAAGGTACCCAGCTCACAGCACTGCTCACCGAGGAGACAGGCGAAGCTCTTGCCGGCTTTTCCAGCATAGCGGAGTTCACCGTAGGGGTTATCTTCCAGCACCATACAGTTACTCTCGGCGAGAATCCTCGCAGCTTTTTCGCGCGTAGCATCACTGTACGTCAGTCCGGTGGGATTCTGGAAGTTCGGGATGATATAGATAAACTGCGGCTTGTGGGTTTTAAGTGTTTCCGCAAGCTGATCACAGTCAATGCCTTCGGAAGTAAGATCGATCGGGAGTACAACCGGATCATAGAGATGGAAGCTCTGAAGCGCTGCCAGATAACTCGGGTTTTCTACCATAATTTCGTCGCCCGGGTCGAGCATGACAGAGGCAAACAGATCCAGAGCCTGCTGGGAGCCGTTTGTAATGATGATTTCATTGGGCGCAAAATCAATGTTCTGTTTCTCTTTGTAGCGTCTGCTGATGTATTCGCGAAGAGGCAGGTATCCTTGTGCGGAGTTGTACTGAAGTGCGCGCACGCCGTTGGTCTCCAGCACCTTTCGGGTTGCCTCTTCCATCTCGGCAATCGGGAAAGAAGCAGGATTGGGAAGCCCACCTGCAAAGGAGATAATGGAAGGATCTGCTGCAGCTTTTAGGATATCAGAGAGAAATTCCGCCTGAAAATCAGGCTTTTGCATTCGCTGTGAAATCTTTACGTTCATGGTGTTCTCCTTTTTATATAAAATTTTGGAAACGCGTTAGAACGACAGCCGAACAGGGCTTTTACTGCTGTGCCTGTACTGCTTTTGCATGATCTTCCCTGATCTGAGCAAGCAATTCCGGCTTCTCAATCAATTCCAGTGCTGTCAAAGCCAGCGCTTTTGCTCCCAGAGCGATTGACCGCAGCCCGCTTTCGGCACAGCAGGCTTCGCGCTTTTCCACGCTGTGCCCGGCGACCGGAACATCACTGATACGGATCATCGGCTGTATCACGGGGATCACCTGACTAACATTCCCCACATCGGAAGAGCCGAGCGGTTGTAGTGGGAAGTCATCAAATGATTCGCCCAGAGACTCCATCACACGCCGGTAAACGGCGTCAAAACTCGGCGTTGGAATAATATTGTCTACAAGATTTCGCTGAGTCGGTTCCAGGAGACCAGTACATCCGGTCTGAAGAGCAGCCCCTTCAACAATGCTTTCCAGCTTATGATAAACATCCATCATCCGCTTCACCGTCGCAGCACGGACGTAGAATTTTCCTTCTGTGTAATCCGGGATGATATTCGGAGCGTCTCCACCCTTCGAGATAATGCCGTGAATGCGCACATCCTGCGGGAGCTGCTGTCGCAGCAGACCGATGGAATTGAATACTAAAATCATCGCATCAAGGGCATTGATGCCATTGTGCGGGGCGGAAGAGGCGTGAGACGCCTTTCCTTTGAACACAATCCGGATTGGCGCACAGGCAATTTCTTCATGCGTAAGCTCATGGTGATCAGACCCGGGATGCACACACAGCGCAGCATCCACATCTCGGAAAAAACCTTCCCGCACAAAGCTGCCCTTTGCGCTGCCATTTTCACCGCCTTCTTCGCCGGGCGTCCCGTAAACGCGGATTTCGCCGCCGGTCTCATTGATCACCTGCTTCAACGCTGCACCGGCAAGGCATGAGGTCGCTCCGAAGAGATTGTGCCCGCAGGCATGACCTATCCCATTCAGAGCATCATACTCTGCGAGAAAGCAGAGTACGGGACCCTGTTTGGGAGACCGGTAGACGGCCGTAAAGCCCGTCCGGTGCCCGGCAACATCTACTTTAACATCAAAACCTTCTTTTTTCAGCTGCTCCGAAAGGATTTCACAGGCAAAGAATTCATAGTTGCTCACTTCCGGTCGAGCATGGATATCCAGAGCGATCTGCCGGTACACCGGATCCTGCCTGTCGGCATAGCTGATAATCGTATCCCGGTACGTCATATCTCTGTTCCTCCGTTGCCCCTGCGAACTTGAAACAGGCTGCGGTTCGTCGTCCTTTTGGAAAGCGAATTCCCTATCGACTGGAGCACAAACGTCACCGCCAGAAGCACAATAACGCAGACATTCACAATATCGCTGTGGTTCTGGTTCTGCCCATAATTAATAGCGAAAGAACCGATCCCTCCGGCTCCCACTGCTCCTGCCATTGTTGTCAGCCCAATGAGACTGATGGCTGTAACCGTCGTCACGCGGATCAGATCCGGCAGCGCTTCATGCAGATAGACACGAAAGATAAGGCCCAGGGTTCCGCTGCCCATGCTTCGGGCAGCCTCGATCTTCCCCTCCTCTACACCGGAGAGAGCGACCTCCACCTGCCGGGAATAGAACGGAACCGTCCCGAACACGAGAGGGAGAATGGCACCCTTCACATTGATAGCTGTCCCGACAACAGCTCTGGTAAGCGGGATAAGGAAAATCAGCAGAATGATAAACGGGATGGATCGGAAGACATTTATAACCAGGTTTGTCACCTGATAAATTACGGCATTCTGGCGGATCCCGCCTTTTTTCGTAATCACCAAAAGTATGCCGAAACAGAGCCCGATCACAAAGGCGATCAGCCCTGCTTTGTAAAACATCTGAAATGTAGCGCTGCATGCAGCAAAAAACTTTGCCCGATAGGTATACAGGTAAGGCGCAATGCTTTTAATCCACTCTGCCATCTTTCAGCACCTCCGTTCTCACGTGATTTTCTTCCAGGAATCGGATCCCGGCTTCCAGATTTTCCTGAGGTCCGCTGAGGATGCCGATGGTGCCACCCAGCGGATTCCCATGCAGGTATTCTACATTGGCAAGGATGATGTTGAGATCGATGTGGAAGCGCTGGGCCATTGTAGTGAGGATATGCTCTCCTACACAGTCCTTCAGGAACGTCGTCTTCACGAGGACTTCTCCGGGTTTAACCTGCGTCAGAGAAGAGTTACGCTCAATCATTTTGTCAATCTTCCCGAGAGGCGAAGCGGAAGCAATAAACCTACGCGTGATAGTTGCCTGCGGATCGGAAAAAATATCGTAAACAGTGCCCTCTTCCACGATCTTCCCATCTTCCATCACTGCAACACGGTCGGCAATGGTTTTGATGACAGCCATTTCGTGCGTGATAATCACAATTGTGATACCGAGTTTGCGGTTCAGATCCTTCAGTAGTGTGAGGATAGATTCCGTTGCGTCAGGATCCAGTGCGCTGGTGGCTTCATCGGAAAGTAAAATCTTCGGACTGGCGGCAAGCGCACGCGCAATGGCGACGCGCTGTTTCTGCCCGCCGGAGAGCTGAGAGGGAAATGCGTCGATCTTATCCCGGAGGTCTACCAGCTCCAGCAGTTCACATACGCGAGAGGAGATCTCTGCCTTCGATCTGCCCGTATACTTGAGCGGATAGGCGATGTTGTCGTAAACGGTAGAGCGCTCCAGCAGATTAAAGTGCTGAAAGATCATCCCGATCCCGCGACGCATCTGATTCTGCTGACGGGCAGTCATTGGTTTCCCCTGATAATATGGGACCCCGTTTCTCGCCTCGATTCCCTGATAATCCCCGATGGAAATGGTGCCTTCATCAGGGATTTCCAGCAGGTTCATGCATCGCACAAGCGAGCTTTTCCCCGCCCCAGAGTAACCGATTACTCCGTAAACAGTGCCGTCTTCAATGGAAAAGGAAACCCCGTCCAGCGCGACGACGTCTCCGCTTTTAAGATGGAATGTCTTCCTGAGGTTTTTTACTTCAATCATGTGGAGCTCCGATTTATTCTTAAAAATGCCGCAATACTCCGGCGATAGAAAAATCGCCGGAGTATATATTCTTTTGTCAGCCTGCGATCTGTCCGGCTGCCTCTTTGAGCGCATCCAGAGAGTCAAACTTCTCGGAATAGAGCGTCAGAGGAGCAATCAGCGTGTCGCCTATAGCGACCAGATCATAGCCATTGGCCGTAGAATCGCTGTTCAGATATGCCTTATGCTGGAAAGCATTGAGATCAATCTCGCCGGAGTTGAGTGCTTCGTTGGGCAGATTGTAGGCATCAAACTCCACCAGTTCAATGTAGATGCCGGCATTTTCATCATCCAGCACCTTCTGTACGGCCTGCCACTGGTCGTTTGCGGAACCGCACACGCCGACCTTTACAACCTGCTTACCTTCCTTGGAGAAAACCGCCCCGGTGATTTCAAGCGCTTCTTCTTCAGTCAGGGTAATATTTGTATCATAGTCAAAGACAGGAAGCTGAGCTTCTTTTCTGGTGACGAGCAGGAATTCTGCTACCAGCTGCGTCTGGTATGCTTCCACAATCTTTTTGTAGGTCTCATTGTTCTCTTCGCCTGCCCGGGCTACAATGACATTGATATACGGGTTATCGCTTCCTTCGCTCTGTTTTTCACTGATGAGGCCCTGTGAGGGGAACAGGCCATAAGGAACGGAATAGGTGCTGTTGATCGCTGACGCTCCGAAGTCACCCAAGGTAGAGGGCAGCGTATTTGCCTGTACGGGAACTACATCAACATCGTAGAGATAGCCTGTGATGTCAGCAATTTCCGGGGTATAGCCGGCTGCGGGGTCAACCGTGATCAGGCCGGCTGTCTCCAGCAGCTTGATGCCGCGGGAAAGGTTTGTGCCGTCGTCGGGAATACCGATCTGTAGTGTTTCTGCAAAAGCAGAACCTGCAAGAGTGAAAACAAGAACAGCTGCAAGAGCAAAGGCAAAAAGTTTATTGGAACGCTTCATAATAAATCTCCTTAAAATATGTGTTATTTATAAAATATTAAAATATAGAATATGTCTCATTTTTGCTCGGTCCAGGAACTGGGAGAACGCGGATCATCTTTCCTGATATTAATACATTCGCATTCGATCCTTCGCCCGGCCTGTATGCCAGAGCGTCCGTTGTCTGTTGTTCTGCTGTATTCTTTTCATTCCAGAACTTCCTTTCCGTAAAGATAAAACCGGGATGCCTGTTTCGGCTTCCCGGTTGAAAAGTTCTGAAAACAATCAAACTGGATTAAGAAGCTGACAGGCTATAAACACAGGCGCGAAGCATCATGCACATGTGCATCCACATGCGCATCCCGGGCATCATCATATTGCTGTGTCCGTATGCCATAGTCAGCAATCCTTTCCGTTTGATTTAACGAGGTAAAGTATAGCCTTGGCTCCGGTTTTTGTCAATTCTGAAAAATTCACAAAACCATGCACACCATTTTCATAATATCCGTCAATCCTGCACAGTATTTTCACCGGATGTTCCTGAAGCACAGAGTCTCTCACAGCGAGACCAGCTTTTTATTGGAATCTTCCATTGCGTTAAGGATAGTCATGAATTCCTCGCCTGTGATTGTTTCATTTGCATAGAGGTTTTCCGCCAGTTCATCCAGTTTTGCCCTGTTTTCACGGAGAATACGACTGGCTTTTTCATGCTGTTTTTTTACAAGTTCTACAACCTTGCGGTCGATTTCTGCCTGCGTTTCTGCCGAGCAGATCAGCGAAGTATCCCCGCCGAGATACTGGTTTGTCAGCGTTTCCATAGCAACCATATCAAAATCGTCGCTCATCCCATAGCGTGTAATCATGGCACGGGCAAGCTTTGTTGCCTGCTCAATATCATTGGCAGCTCCTGTTGTCACAGACCCGAACACCAGCTCTTCCGCCGCACGTCCACCGGTGAAGGTTGCAATCTTGTTTTCGATCTCCTCTTTGCTCATAAGGTAATGATTGCCTTCTTCCACCTGCATCGTATAGCCCAATGCCCCGGATGTACGCGGCACAATAGTGATTTTCTGGACCGGTGCAGAATGGCTTTGCATGGCAGCAACAAGTGCATGGCCGATTTCATGATAGGCCACAATCTTCTTTTCCTGATCGGTAAGAATGGCATTTTTCTTCTGATAACCTGCGATGACCACTTCAATGCTCTCTTCCAGATCCTTCTCAGATACAAGGCTACGTCCGTCGCGAACCGCCCGGAGAGCCGCTTCGTTAAGAATATTGGCAAGTTCCGCCCCGGAAGCTCCGGAAGCCATCCGTGCGATTTTTTCGAAATCAACGGTATCTTCCAGCTTGAATTTCTTCCCATGAACCTCCAGGATTTCCTCTCTGCCTTTCAGATCAGGCAGCTCAACTGGAACGCGCCTGTCAAAACGGCCCGGCCGCGTGAGTGCAGGGTCGAGACTTTCCGGCTGATTGGTTGCGGCAAGAATAATAACACCATTATTACTTTCAAACCCATCCATCTCCGTGAGGAGCTGATTGAGTGTCTGTTCCCGTTCATCATTGCCACCGTATTGTCCGCCGCGTTTTTTGCCGATTGCATCGATTTCATCAATAAAAACGATACAGGGTGCTTTCTCCTTTGCCTGCCGGAACAGGTCTCGCACCTTCGAAGCGCCCATCCCGACAAACATCTCTACAAACTCGGAACCCGAAATAGAGAAGAAAGGAACGTTCGCTTCACCGGCGACTGCTTTAGCCAGAAGAGTCTTCCCTGTTCCCGGCGGGCCTACGAGAAGGATTCCCTTCGGCATTGATGCACCGATGTCCTTATATTTTGCAGGATCATGCAGGTATTCTACAATTTCCGACAGGTTTTCTTCTGCTTCATCCACCCCGGCAACATCCGTAAATTTGATGCCTTCGGAAGATTTGACATAGATCTTCGCGTTCGACTTTCCCATATTGAACATCAGAGACCCCGGTCCGCCGCCTGCTTTGTTCATCATCTGGCGGGAAAGATACTGACCTACCACGACAAACAGCACCACCGGAATTATCCAGCTCAACAGTATGCTCAGCAGGGGTGACTGCTGCTCAATAATCTCGGAGGAAAACTCCGCACCGGCTTTGTACAGTCGTTCTGTAAGGTTCGGGTCATCCATCAGACCCGTGCGATAAAACTCGGTTTCATCCTTGTTGGTAAAGATGATCCGATTTGAGGAAATATCTACAAGACCGATATCTCCTTCTTCCGTCATGCTCATAAATGTGCCGTAATCCACAGTTTTTACCTGTTCATTTGAAAGCTTCGGCAACATAAACAGGTTAAACAGCATGAGCAGGATAGCAGCTATGCAATAGAAATATGCCAGTGTTTTTTTAGGCTGTTTTACTTCATTCATTTCATCACGCTCTTTTCTTAATTTCTATCAGCATTATAACATTCTTTTTAGCACTGTCAAGGCGCGAGTGCTAAGTGAAGTATGAACTTTCTTCAAACTTTGCCTGCATATCAGGTAACCGCAAGGATAAGAGGAATTCCCTGCGTTGACGTTTTCTCTGCACAATGATATGATAAAAGAAATCGAAAACAAAGCAGGTGAGAAAGTGGCAACCGTTTTTGATTATCTCGAATGGCGCGGAGATGTACCCTTTTCGGCCGATCCTTTTCAGGAAGTTGATAATCTGGTTCTTGCAGAGCTGGCTTATACAGATTTTCGTGGAATTGTCCCGTCAGATGGGACCGTAATCACTCTTCAGGAGGCTTCACAAAGCTTTTTCAGCATGCATAGCAGAGAAGAACTCCTTGCTGACAAGTCTTTTTATTCCAAGTGTCCGTTTCTGATGGACGAAATGGCAAAAGGCGGTCGTTTCGGTGAGATGAAGCTCTGCTGGTATATTGACGAAATCGATGTTCGCTGGGAAACTCAGATCTCTGCCATTACTTTTCTGTTGCCGGGTGGAAGTGCTTATGTGGCTTTCCGAGGAACAGACGGCTCTGTAATCGGCTGGAAAGAAGACTTCAATTTCAGTTTTCTTTCTGAAACGAAGGGTCAGAGCAGGGCTATTCAGTATCTGAACGAAATTGGCGCAAAACTGGATTGCCCTCTTCTCGTCGGGGGGCATTCCAAAGGCGGCAATCTGGCTGTGTATGCATCAGCTTTCTGTGATCCTGCAGTTCGTGAAAAGATCCTGGCTGTCTATTCCAACGACGGGCCGGGCTTTAAGCAGGAAACGACGGATTCGGAGGAATATATACAGCTTTTGCCGAAAATTGTAAGCATCATTCCGGATACATCCATCATCGGTCTGCTGCTTTCGAGCAAAAGCACGCATCGTGTCGTCAAGAGTTCTGCCAGTGGTATCCTGCAACATGACGGGTTAACCTGGCAGGTACAGCGAAACCGATTTATCGAGGTACCCCTCTCCCCTACCGCCGAGATTATCCACCAGACAATGGGTTCCTGGCTGGAACAGATGGACGATGAAACAAGACAAACCTTCACCGACACAGTGTTCTTCCCGTTTGAAGCAACAGGAATGGAAACTTTCAGTGAAATCAGTGATCAGAAATGGAAAGTCGTAGAGTCATTTCTGGATGCTGCCAAACAGATTCCCAAGGAGAAGCAAAAAGAAGTTCTCCGTCTTCTCGGGCAGCTTGGGCAGCTTGGCACACAGGCAGTTACCTCTTATCTGACCGGTCTTGTGAAGGGGAAAGAATCTGAAGACTCACCCGAAGACGTTCAGAGCGTATAAACAGAGCAGAGAGATTAAGCCTCTCTGCTCTGTTTGTCAAAGATCTCCTTATCCTTTTGCCGTTGTCAGAAAGAGGGAATAATCAACCCAGTCACCGGGATACTGATAGGGGCCGATATACCTCGGGTTGGTATAGATGGCATAATTGTCGTATTTGGCCTCATTCGGATAATACTCCCAGTTGTAAGGAAGCTGAATGGTTTCCGTTCGATAAGTGAAATTCTGAACAGCCGGATCATATGTTTCCCACACTGCCGTGATAGTTCGAAGCGGCATATCCCAGCCCTTCAGAGGTTCAAAGGCAGGAGGCGTTTCGTCATAGACAAACGTGTTTTCGGAAGCAGGTTCTGTGCTGTCACCGTAGAAAAACTGCATCTTGCGGAGCAGAAGCGTCCCCTTGTCTATCGCAGCGTTAGCGTGGAATCCGTATGGATGAATGAGTTGAATCCAGATCAGGTCATCTTCTTCTCTCAGGAAATTTACACGCTCATAGTCTGTCAGATACTTTTGAATCATCTTCTCCAGCTCTTCTTCCCGCATCGGGTCGCGATTGATAGAGCCGACGCAGGGGCGCCTCACTCCGTCGGTGGATTCCAGCAAGTCAAAGCTGTACATGCCGTAAGTGCCGAAAGAGTAGTGCCCTGAATCTGTATACTGCACGAACTCTCCGTTGTGTTTAAACGTCCACTGCTGTGCATCCGCATCAATCGCAGGCATGCTGATTCTGACGCTCGGATACCAACGCAGAATATTCGAAAGCTTGTTTTGCGTCATCAGGAGCTTCCAGGTAAAGTTCAGCGCAGGATCCCATTCCGGCTCTTCCTGGTATTTCTCCACATCGATAACCTTATAGGGGAACTTGCTGTACGGGTTGTCATTTGCAGCAAACGAAATGAGATAGGAGTACTTGTGGGAATCTTCAAAGGCGTGTGAGATTGCTGTAAAAACCGCTGAAGTAGCATCCTTCATGCGGACATTCATCTCTGTTGTAACACCGATCATGGCATCAAACATCTCTTTGTGCTGCCGGAAATCATAGTGTACGGAATTCCCCGCCCCGTGAACGATTTTAACGATGCCGTATTCTTCCCATGTCGGAGGAAGGACGAGATCGCCCGTATAACCTAAGGAGGCCAGGAAATCCCTTGTATCCGCTTCTCCAAGCAGTTTCTGGTCATATATCCGATTATGAAAGGCACTGTACCACCCTGCTGCGTCCCAGAGGACAAGGTCGCTCTGCCAGCCCTTCTGCCAGTCACTCCCTACGCCGTTCAGCCACGCCGCCAGCCCGAGGGCAAGCGTCTGGTCGTTAATTTCTTCCTGAATGGCCTGTAACTCCGCTTCTTCGGCAACTGCCAGCGGAACCACGCAGAAGATCAGCACCAGAATCAGCAGGCAGCTGAACAGTTGTCTGGTTTTCTTCATATTGTTTTCCTCCTATCATTTTTATCGAAGATAGATTGTGCTTCTGAGTTCGTTTCCAGTATTATCATAATACACTTTAGATTAGCATAATACACATTAAATCGTAGTAGTTTCACACAGCTTCAGTCGTCTCTGTTAAGAGTTATTCTCTTTCACTTTCTCCATCCCCTTTGTCAAATCGATCATCGTCTTGAACAATCAACTCAAATGCTCAGTGCGTTTTTCAACTTCTCGAGATCTCATACGAACAATGGAATAGATGCTGTCATCCCTCTTCTGCCTTAAAAAACACGGTATAGTCCATGTTATCTCCCGGATAAACATAGGTCCCACTATATCTAGGATTCAGATATGCTGTATAGTCACCGCTCTGGACAATATAGGGTAAGTATTCCCAGTTCATCGGGAGATAGAGCGTTTCCGTGCGATAACTGTACCCTCCGTTTATCCTGTCAACATCTTCCCAGACGGCAGTAACCGTACGCAGATTTCCATTCCACCCGTTAAGAAAATCGTAATCCGGTATGTCCTGTGTGTAGTTGAATTCATACATCGCCCATGCGTCTTCCCCTTCTGGAACTGCCTGGATCTCACACAGGATCAGAGTATCCCGTTCTATCACATAACGCTCTGTTGTTCCATAGCCGGTGGCATAGTCCAGCCAGATTCTGTTGTCGTCCATTCCGTAGGCTTCCACGTAATCAATACCGTCCAGATAGTTTACAATGTAATTCTCAAAAACTGACTCTTCAAAAGCCGGCGTGCTGTCAAAAGAACCGATGCAGGCACGGTCTTTTCCGTCCGAATAAGGGCGATAATCAAAGGAAAACCTGTCATACTCTCCATAAAGATTCCCATAGTTATCGCTAACCCACACATACTTCCCGTTATGACGGAAAAGGCTCGTACAGGAATAGGAAGAAATAAACGGTGTCGAAATCACGACACAGGGATAACGATCCAGAATGTTCGACAGCTTATTCTTTTCAAGCAGTTGCTCCCAGGTAAATCCCAGCTTTTCGTCTATTATCGGTTTCGGGATAAATGGCTCCACATAAGTAACGCAATAACGGAACCGGCTGTTTCTGTTTTCATTTGGGCTGAAGGCAACCCGATAGCACATCAGCTTGTCTGTTGTGGGAGTATGTATGG
>JAGCAN010000262.1 GCA_017652685.1 Oscillospiraceae bacterium | reverse complement strand
TGGAAAAACTGCAGCAGGCTGAGGAATCTGGGATAGAAATCTACGTTCTACCCGGAAACCACGATCTTTCCCCCGTCAGCCAGACGGAATTTGCCGAACTTTATGCATCTTTCGGTTTCTCAGAGGCCTATTCCAGAGATACAGCTTCTCTCAGCTATTGTATTCTTCGGGAAGATGTAATGATCCTGATGATGGATACCGGTGGTTACAGCATATCTGCCATTGATCTGCCGGGTGTTCCCGAGCGTACCACTGTCAGCGCTTTTCTCTCAGAAAAGACTTTACAATGGACAGAAGATATGCTGATAGAAGCAAAAAAGAGATCCCTTCCTGTTTTGTGTGCCGGGCATTATAATCTTTTGCCTGCAGCCAGCCGTGAACCTGGTGGATTTTATGTCGAAAACGGTACCCGTTTTGCCGATCTGTTGAGGGAGTACTCCGTTCCTCTTTATTTGAGTGGGCATATGCACATCCGTGCCGTTTACCAGGAGGATGGCCTTACTGAGTTGCTGTCGGAATATCTGCTTGCTTATCCTTCCGGCTACAGCCTGCTGAATCTGACCGGAGATATGCTGCAGGTAATACCACGCCGCATCGATGTTGACAGTTGGGCATCAGAAAACGGTTTGAAGGATCCTGTTCTTCTCCGCTATGCCGCGTGGCAGCAGGAAGAACTGAGAAAGTACTGTAAAAACGTTGTAGAGTCTATGGTAGAGCGTGATAATACGCTGAATGAACAGGAGATTGTCCTTGCTTCCGACTTCTTTTACCAAACGATGGATGCCTACTGGGCCGGAACTCTTTACCATCAAAAGGAAATGCTTGAAGCGTTACCGGGATATCGGCATTTCTTTTTCTGTGCGGATGGTTACAGCTTTGGTTGGTGGCTGAAGGACCTCTTTGAAACAGCGTCTCCCATGATGGCAGGATTTACTTTGTCACGCTGAATAGTTGGAGTCCTGGATAATAATAAAACCTGAGGATTTCCTCAGGTTTCGTCTTTTATATACTGGTTTAAGCAGCAATCCGGCAGTTTTCCCATGCGCCTGATAGAAGCTTCCAGGCTGAGGAGGCGTCGGGATTTTGCAGGAGTGCCTGCATTTCCGGGAGAACGCCGGCGTCCTCAAAAAGTCCGCAGAGATTGGAAAAATCGCTTAAACAATTATCCAGAAGTGAAGACAGAGAAGGATAGTTCTCGTCAAATCGTTCCTGCTGCTCCGGTGTGAGAGAACTCCAGGCAACAAGAAGAGCTGTCTGAAGCGAAACCTCTTTCTGATCAGAATAAGATAATGCAGGAAATGTGTTTACCGCGAAAGATAAGACTTTTACGGCACCGCCTGCCTCTTTGAGAGAGGAGCCTGCTGTACCCTTTTCCAGCACGCTGACAGGCAAAAAGAAGCCTTCTGTAAGCTCTTCAGCAGAAACGGCAACGATCTCCTGGTTCTCCGGAACAGATACGGGTGAAGCAGGAAAAACCTTCTGCGTCTTCAGGAAAGAGAGTGAGATAACTGCCAGGAAAAGCACAAGAATCAAAAAAAAGATACGTAAGAAGTGTTTCATGGTTTTATTCTTTCGTTTTTAAGAATTGTTTTTGGATTTCATCTGCCGCTGTCTCTGCCGGACCGGAAAATTCAGGAGTTGAGAAGAATTTTTGGACAGAAGCGAAAAAAGCTTCCTTTGACAGAATTCGTGAAAGCGCAGAAGCGGCAGCCTGTGTACCGAGACGCTCGGGAAGTCCCTGTTCCCGAAGAAATCGTATACGCTTTTCTTTGCTGTCAGGATATCCGGTCATACCGACAGCGTACAGATCTGCGACGGTGATAGGAGATGAATTGTCAGAATTCAGGGGATAAACCTCTTCAAAAGAGGAATATCCTGTTGGATTTTCAAGGAATGTGGCACCGGAAGAACGTAACGCATGAAGGATCACATCACTGTTCATGCCCTCAACCCCAAGCTTTCCTTCCTTACCGGGAGAGGCTTTCCTTTTTTCCTTTCCATGGATATCCGGAATATATGCATGTTTGATCAGTTCCTGTGGAACAAAAGACTTGATACAGGAGCGAATCTGGAAGCCGGAAGCATCGGAATCGGTAAAAATGATGATCCCGGTACGCTCAGCTGCCTGGAGGATAGTGCGCCGGATGGAAGCATCGTGGTAAAGCTGAAATCCGTTTGTGACAAGGATTAAGGCATCGATCAGCTGGGATAGTTTGTTTTTGTCGTACCGGCCTTCAACAACGATTGCTTCCCGAATAGCAGGTTTTGTCATGTGACATCCTCCGAATCATCAAGCATCAGATCCAGAAAAACCTGCGTGATAAGGGAAGATTCCTCAACGGCAGAGGTTTTCATACTATATTCTGCATTGACACAGCTTTCAACAGCAGAACGCAGCTGCAAAAATGTAAACCGTCCGGCAGCAGAAATCAGGCGATCGGCTATAAAATCCCAGGTGATGGAAAAGAGTTCTTTGATTTCCTGTTTTCGCTTACCCGACTGAAGTGCAAGTTTTACACCATAAGTCCTGCGCAGCTGAGAAGCGACGAGTGAAAGCATAGCAATTGGTTCGTTATCCCTGTTTTTCAGAAGTTCAGCGAGGATGTGGAGAGCATTATCATATTTTTTTTCGGATATGAGATTAATCATCTCAAAAACATCCGCCTCAGGGATATGGCTGGCAACGGCTTCCACATCAGATACTGAGACAACATTCCCTTTGGCATAAGCAGCTATTTTATCGATTTCAGGAATGAGCCTGTTCATCAGATCTCCACTGATGAGGACAAGGCGTTCTTTCGCTGCAGATTCGATAGTCTTGCCGGATGCTGCAAAACGTTTGTCCATCCATTTGAAGAGAGCTGTCCTTCCCTGAGCAGAAAAAAACAGAGCAATTCCCTTCTCCTTCAGGAACTTCACAAATTTCAGGCGTCCGTCCGGCTCATAGGAAGCATCTTCAAAGAAGACAACCGTGCAATAATCCGGAATTGTCTGAAGGAGTTTAACGGCTTTTTCAGAATCGGGAAGCCTGTTGATATCGATATTACGCAGTTCTATAAACGTTCTCTCCGAGAGAAAAGGCATAACGTCAAGTGCCTTGCCAAGCTGGCCAAGGTCAAGGGAAGGCCCGTCAAAACGTTTGTAGCTGAATCCGTCATCTCCTCCGGGAAGACAACATTCACGCAGCCGGGTGAGGTAAAAATCGCTTAGATAGTCCTCACTGCCGTAAAGAAGATAAAGACGAGATGGAGATGCCGTTTTCAGTTTTAAAAGTTCTGCGTTGAAATCGCAGGATGGAGATGGTTTTGCCATTTCATTCTACCTTACTGCATCTTTTTAACAATTGGCTTCATGTCAATTATTCTATCACAGGTTTGATTTGTTTACAACTAAAAGCGACGGGTAGGCTGTTTGAGGTAGAATTGCAGTGTACCGGAGAGATCTGTACGATAAAATGGGATATGATGGTCAGACAGGGCTTTCAGTGTTTCTGGTGAAGGATGGCCGTAGGTATTATAACCGGTGGAGATCACAGCTGTTGCATTGGGAACGGCTGACAGAAGCTCTTCTGAAGTAGACGTTTTGGAACCGTGATGGCCTGCAATGAACAGATCGATTTCCGGCAGAGTCTGAGAAGAGAGGAAACGACGTTCCGCTTCCTTTGGTGCATCCCCTGTGAGGAGAAGATCATACTCCCCTACTGAAACAACGCAAAACAGACACAGATCATTGGCGTCACCGTCATCCAGCGGCGTAGTCAATTTCAGGGAGATTCTGCCGAGAGAAGCTTCCGCTTCCCTTCCCACGGCTGTGACCTTTGTGCCGTGTGCATCCGCAGCAGATAAAACAGAATCCAGCTGAGTATCCTCATCCGGGGCATAGGCGTAAAATACGATTTCGCGCACGGGCAGATATTCCAGAAGCACCGGGATACCGTTTACATGGTCGTCATGCAGATGCGTCAGAATGAGAAGGTCAACCTGCTTTCTGCCACAGGAAAGCAGATAACGGCCAACAGCGTCACCGGCATTTTCAGAGGAAAAGATTCCACCGCAGTCGACGAGAAGCGTTTCCTCACCGGAAAATACAGAAACAGATTGCCCCTGCCCGACATCGATGACGGAAAACACTCCTTCCGCGCGGTTGTAATATATCTTCGTAAACAGGAGGATTGCCACAAGGGAAACTGCTGATAATCCGGCAGGGATCAGCACTTTCTTCCCGGAACTTACCGGAAGAAACGCGAAAAGTAAAAAGAGAAGATAAGTGCCTGCGACCCAGTAAACTGCGGGATCACTGTAGGTATAAAGCGAAGCGAAAGGGATAGCAGAAATCACCTTTGCTGACGTGAGAATATATCGGGCAAGAAAACTGACCGGTACGGCCAGGACAGCTGCTGCGGGAAGAAACACCAGAGAAACCAGTACGCACAGCAGTGCACTGCAGAAGCAAAGAGACACCGCCCACATCACCAGAAGATTGGTAAGTGGAGAAAGTATCTGGATGCTGTTGAAATGCAGGGCTGTAATCGGAATGGAGAAAACCATCACACCTACTGAACTGGACAAAATTCCGATAAGGGTTCGGATCGGGGAATATGCAGAGAAGTGTCCAAAGAGAGTCGTGAAAAAAGTCTGAAGTCGCGGAGCAAGAATCAGAATACCTGCAACAGCACAAAATGAAAGCTGAAGGCTCGCACTTCTGACAGAAAACGGATTGCCGAGAACCATCAAAGCGAGAGCTGCCGAAAGAGATGTCAGAGGATCATTTTCACGATGAAAGATCGGAGAAAGCAGAAACAGTGTCTGCATCAATCCTGCACGGACAGCTGATGCTGGAGAACCGGCCATAAACACGAAAAACCACACGATTAGCAAAGAAAGCAGTGAGCTTTTGCGTGAATGTCCGAAAGCCAGCCAAAGGAATCCAACCAGAAAACCGATGTGCATGCCCGATACGGCAACAATATGCATGATACCGGAACGAGACATGGAAACAGCAAGATCTGGTCGCTGATAGAGATCCGTCTTTTCACCGAGAAGCAGTGATTTGATAAACGGTCTGTCAGAAGAAGAGAAAATCCGGTCGATCTGCTGCAATACGAGATGTGCCGCGCGGACGGGAATTGTGCGAAGCAGAAAAATCTTTTCTCCCAGTACGGCAGTTTCGTTTCCGGTTGCCGTAAGATAGATTCCTGAAGAGATATCTCCTTCATATTCCTCCCCATAACGTACGTCTGCAGAACGTAAGCGTGCAGTGAGAAAAACATACTGCCCGGGAACAGCATCAGTGATTGAATACGTCGTGTCATAGATCCGAATGCCTATCGAAGGGAGCCCATCCGTAGCGAGAATTCCCTCTGCCGAGGCAAACGAAGCACCGGTATGCGGATATTCCGTCAGGATTACAGCGAGAGAAACCGTCTGACTGTCGAGTGATCGGGCTTTTTCTACCGTCTGACTGTTGTAAAGTGAGAACCAGACCAGGCCGAATGCTGCAGAAAACAGCACAATGCAGATTCTGGAACGAAACCGTATCCTGTGTGAAAAGCAGAACAGCACTCCGATAAGAAAAAAAGCAATTGCGATAATTTCAACCGCTGCCAAGCCGGATAGAAATGAGGCACACAAGACAGCAGCGGAAAATGAAATTGACGCAATTGCCAGAACTCTCATAATTGTATACGTTTAATGATTATAGAATGAATCTCAGAAAGACTCAGAGAGCTTTTTGCCTCCGAGGATATGGAAGTGGAGATGGAAAACCGTTTGTCCGCCGTCTTCCCCACAGCAATTGATCACTCGGTAGCCATTAGAGAGACCTTCAGCTGCTGCAATCTTCGGGATAGCTTCAAAAATTTTTGCAACAGCGCCTGAATTCTCTGCAGTAATTTCGTTTGCACAGGAAATATGTTCTTTCGGCACAACAAGCACATGTACCGGAGCCTGCGGATTAATATCACGGAAGGCATAAACAGATTCATCTTCATAAACTTTTGCAGAAGGGATATCACCCGCAATGATTTTGCAGAATATACAGTCGTTCATAAGTTGACTCCTTTCTATTAATTCAATTTAGAAGCTACAAACGGTTCAAGCGCTGCAAGGGATTCATCCAGCTTCGCAAGTTCTGAACCGCCGCCCATCGCTGAGTCAGGTTTACCGCCGCCTTTGCCGTTCGTAATGGCTGTAACATGGCGAATTACTTCTCCCGCTTTTATGCCCGCTGCAACAGCCTCTGAGCCGCAGACACAAAGGTAAGAAATCTTATCCCCGTTGACAGAAGCGAGAAGAGCGACCACCTTGTTATCCTTGTCTCGCAGGACATCGCCAAGGCTTCGAAGCGCAGCGGTATCGGTGTCGGAAAGTTTTGCCGTCGTAACATGAAGAGATCCTATCGTCTTTGCTTTTTCCAGATAAGTGCCGGCATTACCGGATGATTCTTTAGCCTTATACTGCTCAATGATTTTTTTCAGATCGCGAATCTCAACTGCCTGGGCATTGAGCCGTTCCGGCAGATCTGCGGGAGACGCTTTGAACATGGCAGAGATGGAGGAGAGCAGGTCAGAGGTCTCCTGAAGAAGAGAAATTGTCTTCAGCCCGGTAACGGCTTCGATCCTGCGAACACCGGATGCAACGGAAGCCTCCGAGATAATACGGAAAGAACCCACTTTTGCAGTGTTTGCAAGATGAGTACCTCCGCAAAGTTCTGAACTGAAATCACCCATCCTGACAACACGTACCGTGCTGCTGTACTTTTCGCCGAAGAGAGCTGTTGCGCCGGACTTTTTGGCATCTTCAAGAGACATAATGTCGGTAATAATATCGCAGCCGAAGAGAATGTAGCGGTTAACGAGATCTTCAATTTTACGCAGATCCTCTTTGGAAACGGCAGACATATTGGTAAAGTCAAACCGGAGAGAATCCTCCTGCACAAGTGAACCGGCCTGATGGACATGATCACCCAATACAGTTCGAAGAGCACTCTGGAGCATGTGTGTGGCGCTGTGGGCACGCGCAATAGCCTCGCGGCGCGTTTTATCATAAGAAGTGACAACAGTATCTCCGAGTTTCAGCGTTCCGCCCGAGAGACGGCCGTAATGCATATATTTACCGCCCTTGTTTCGAATCACGTTCGTGACAGTGAAAACCGCATCGCCGCTGATTATGGAACCTCTGTCAGCCTCCTGTCCGCCCATTTCGGCATAAAAAACTGTGCGGTCAAGAACAAGAATACCGTCATCACCGTCATAAAGGTCAGAAGCCTGTTCACCTTCCGAGACAATAGCAAGAATTCTTGCTTCTGATGTGTCTGCGTCGTAGCCGACAAACTCGGTATCGGGGATTTCCTTACCGAACTCAATGCCTGCCCAACCGAGATCTCCGAGAGCTTTGCGTGCTTCCCTTGCACGAACACGCTGCTCTTCCATCAAGGTATGGAAACCATCTTCATCAACTGACATCTCCTCGTCCGCGCACATCTCAATCGTGAGATCAAGCGGGAAGCCAAAGGTATCATAGAGCTTAAATGCATCTGTACCGGAGAAGATAGACTCATTTTTCTGTTTATGATCTTCCAGCAAATCTTTAAAAATCGCCATACCGGCATCAATGGTGCGGTTGAAGTTCTCTTCCTCGTGACGGATTACGGAGATAATATAGTTTTCCTTCTCGCGTAGTTCCGGATACTGGCATTCGTTTTCATGGACTACTGTGTCAACAATCTTCCAGAGGAAAGCATCGTTAACATTCAGCAGTTTTCCGTGGCGGGCTGCACGGCGCATCAGGCGGCGCAGCACGTAGCCTCTGCCTTCATTGGAGGGTAGAATACCATCACTGATCATGAAGACGGAAGAACGGATATGATCCGTAATGACACGGAGAGATACATCAGCTTTATGATCCCTGCCGTAATAGGCACCGGTGAGCTCACTTACCTTGTTTGTGATATTCATCACCGTATCAACATCAAAGAGAGAGTTTACATTCTGACAGACACAGGCGAGGCGCTCAAGGCCCATTCCAGTATCGATATTTTTCTGTTTAAGTTCGGTATAGTTGTTGTGTCCGTCGTTATCAAACTGGGAAAAAACGTTATTCCAAACTTCTATGTAACGGTCACAGTCACATCCTACGGTACAGGTCGGCTTCCCGCAGCCAAATTCCTCACCCCGGTCGTAATAAATCTCCGAGCATGGACCGCAGGGGCCTGCTCCGTGTTCCCAGAAATTATCTTCCTTTCCGAACCGGAAGATTCGCTCAGGGGCAATACCGATCTCCTTGTTCCAGATGTCAAATGCCTCATCGTCATCCTGGAAAACGGAGGGATACAGGCGGTCAGGCTCCAGCCCCACCCATTCAGGTGATGTAAGAAACTCCCAGCTCCAGGCAATGGCTTCATGCTTGAAGTAATCACCAAAGGAGAAGTTACCGAGCATTTCAAAGTAGGTACCGTGACGTGCCGTCTTGCCGACGTTATCAATATCACCTGTGCGGATGCACTTCTGGCAGGTGCAGATCCTGTGCCGGGGAGGTTCCTCTTCACCTCTGAAATAAGGCTTCATAGGTGTCATACCGGCATTGATCAGAAGAACGCTGGCATCATTCTGTGGAACAAGAGAAAAGCTGGGAAGGCGAAGATGCCCTTTTGTTTCAAAAAAACGCAGAAACATCTCGCGCAGTTCATTCAAACCGTGATAAGGATGCATATTTTTACCTCCGGGAATTAATCAAAATATAAATTATAAACTACATATGAGAGATTTTTTTAAACATCTCCTTCATAATGCAATTTCTAATTTGCTCTGTTTTTGCGAATGATGGTATATCGGGGAACGGATAACGGCAAATGCATGCGGAAACGCATCATTGCGCGATGGGTATCCGGGATTTCATTACCGTCTTCATCGGTAATTCGATCTGCAGAAAAACGAACAGGAAGGGTTTCCGGATTCATAAGCTCCAGCTCATCCCCGGCAAAAAACCGGTTGCGCTGTGTGAGTAGGGCATTACCCTCGGCATCACAGTCCTCAACCACAGCGACGATATCTGCCGTCTGTGAATAGGAAGAAGAGCCGTAGTGCTGCCCCGGATATCCGTAGTAAAAACCGGTACAATAGGTGCGGTGACTAACTTTTTCCGTTTCGTCAATCCAGAGAGGATCAAGAGATTCTCCGCGCACGGCGGCATCAATCGCATGCCGGTAGGCATTGGTAACTACGGCAGTATAGTAGGCACTTTTCATCCGGCCTTCAATTTTGAAGCTTTCAATTCCGGCATCGATCAGTTCGGGAATATGATCAATCATGCGAAGATCATTGGAGTTCAAAATAAAAGTGCCGTTATCTTCTGTAATCTCAAAATACTCTCCGGGTCTGGTTTCTTCCACAAGATGGTACTTCCAGCGGCAGGGTTGGGCGCACGGTCCGCGATTGGCATCCCTGCCTGCAAGATAGTTGGAAAGAAGGCACCGGCCGGAAAAGGAAACGCACATTGCCCCGTGAACGAATGCTTCCAGACGGAGACTTGGGGGTGTATGGACACGGATTTTTCGGATTTCCTCCAGGGAGAGTTCTCTGGCCAGAACAACGGTGTCGGCTCCCTGATCGTAGAGATAGTTGGCCGTACCACTGTTGACCACGCCAAGCTGCGTGCTGACATGCCGCTTGACATGCGGTGCATAGCGGGCAGCCATCGAAAGCACGCCGAGATCCGCAATAATCAGCCCATCCACCTCGGCAGACTGGAGAAATGTCAGATAATCCGGCAGGCGTTCCATCTCATCTTCCCGCGGTAGCGTGTTGCAGGTGACGTAAACCTTTACGCCAGAAGTATGCGCCGCTTTCACACCCTTTAGCAACATTTCGTTGTCAAAATTCGCGGCAGCGGCACGCATACCAAATTCACGCCCTGCAAGATAGACAGCATCCGCTCCGTACCGCACCGCCATAATCAGGCGTTCATAATCCCCTGCCGGAGAAAGAAGTTCAGGCTGCATTATGGGGGTGTGTGGTAGCATAATAGGAGAACTCCTCATAGCTGGTAAAGAAAATGAGCTTATCGCTGTCAGGTTCGGCATAGAAATAATAGTAATTGCTCTCAGCCGGATTCAGAGCAGCCGTTATGGACGCAAGACCAGGATTACAGATCGGAGTGGGAGGCAGCCCGACATTCAGGTGTGTATTATAAGGTGAATTGTCTGCCAGCATCTCCGCCGTAGGTTCTCCCTCATGATCCTGATAGAGATAGAGTATAGTGGAATCCATTCCAAGAGACATCCCGTTAACAAGTCGGTTATAGATAACGGAAGCAACATAGGCGCGGTCTTCCTCGAGTTTTGCTTCTTTTTCAATGATAGATGCGATCGTAACAATGTCCTGAACCGTCAGTCCCATTTTCTCTGTCTGCGATATCATGTGATTGTTATACATCAGGTAAAAATTGTTCAGAAGCTTGTTAATGGCAGAGGATGCCTCCATACTGACATAGAACTGGTACGTATCAGGGAAGAGATATCCTTCGAGGCGTGCTGCCCCAGCGTACGAGGATGCCTCCACAAAATCGTACTTGAAGTTATACTCCGCAGCAGCTTTCAGAAACGCGTCGTATGAGGCAACTTTGTTTTCCTCCAGACGCCGGAAAATATCCTGCATGGTAAATCCTTCCGGAATAGTTACATCCACAGTCACCATAGTACCGGCACCTTCCCGCATGTTCTGAACGAGGGCTCGGTAATCATAGGAAGATTTCAGTTCATATTCCCCCGGATCAAACTTCACATCAGCATTCGAGATCCTGCAGAAGAATTCAAAGAGCCAGCTGTAGTGAACAAGCCCGGCCTGATGAAGCGCCTCGCTGACATAGGCAAGATCGGCATGTGTGACGGTCTTT
The DNA here is from genome assembly GCA_017652685.1 of Oscillospiraceae bacterium. Lineage (GTDB taxonomy): Bacteria > Bacillota > Clostridia > Oscillospirales > Oscillospiraceae > Limivicinus. The sequence continues at coordinate 4,183 of JAGCAN010000262.1, read as the reverse complement.
TCTTCAATGGTGCCGTCTTCCTTTTCAACGGTAACAGTCTCAGAGGTAAAGGCAGATGTCGGGAGACTGACAGTTGCAGTAAAATTCCGTTTATTGAGAGCCATAACGTCACTTGCTGCCATCCATGCAAAAAAAGCAAGCGAAATAGATAGGCACAGAATAAACAGAAAGTACATGAGGCCTCCGAGACAACCGGAACGCTGCTCGCGCCTGCGTACTTTTGAAGGCGGTGTCGGCGGTATAGCTTTTTCCTGCTTTACATTAATCGGGACTGGTTCACGCACTTTTCTACGGCTGACACGGGTGGAGCCGGATTTCTGCGAATTGTTCTGCCGAAGCTCCTCCGCTGGAACTGCTTCCATCAACCGTGTATTGTGCAGGTCATCCCACTGCGTTTCACTCGTATCATTCAGACGTGTGGGATCCTGAGAAGGCATATTCAGTTGTTCTCTTTCATCGAGCATGAAGTTCCTCCGTCAGAGCACACTTTGAACCAGGGCATATATTTCATCATTTTTCTCTTCAAGTGCACGCTCATTGCCGCTCTCATCCAGACAGGAGATCCGATGCCATCCAAAATAATCACATGCCAGATTAGCCGTGTGCAGGCATTTTTCGAGATAATACGGATCCTTTTCATGGATATCGGCATGAGTACCGGTTCTGTCCTGCCGGCGTTTCATCCGTGCCAGAGAAATTTCAACCGTTGTATCCAGATAAATAACGAGATCAGGCCTGGGAAGAAGCATCTTGTTGAATTCAAGATCACCGAGCCAGGCAAAAAAAGCAGGCAACTCTTCATTCGGTAGTTTTGAGCCCTGATGAATCACGTTGGATGTTGTATATCGGTCAGAGAGGATCAGACCGCCGTTATGATAAGTCTCTCCCCAGTCGTCCCGATAAGAAGCAAAACGGTCAACCGCAAAGAAGGTTGAGGCTGTATACGCGTTGACGTCTCCCGGCTTTGAGCCAAAAGCTCCTTCAAGATAAAGGCGCACAAGGGCACTGCTTTCTTTATTATAACGCGGAAACACAATATGGGAAAACGGGATACCGTCAGCATCAAGCCGCTCACAGACCCGTCTGTACTGGCTGCTTTTGCCGCTGCCGTCGATACCTTCCAATACGATTAACTTACCCAACTTTCTCCTCCCGGAAAAGAAAGAATTGCTTTCCGTCAGTGTCGTCAATTTTCTGAAAACTCACGTAACCTCAGTGACGGGTTTTTGTCCAGCGCCCAGGTCACACACCAGGGTGAAGTAAACAGCAACAGGTTGCTGCCTTTAAAATCCTGTACCCAGCGCGTATCACTGGTAAGATTAAGAGCAGAAATGTCAAGATCATCATTTTCAACCCAGCGGATTACCTCGAAAGGAAGATCACGACGCCGGATTTCAACACCATACTCTGATTTAAGCCTGTATTCCAGCACTTCAAACTGAAGCACACCTACAACCCCGACGATTACTTCTTCAAATCCGGTATGCGGGGCATGAAAAATCTGAATGGCACCCTCCTGGGCAATTTGTTCGATACCTTTTTCAAACTGTTTTCGCTTCATGGTATCAATGCGTTCAACAGCGGCAAAATGCTCGGGAGCAAAAGTCGGAATTCCGGCAAAGGTAATGTTCATACCTTTTTCGCAAATGGTATCTCCGATGGAAAAGATGCCCGGATCAAATACGCCGATGATGTCACCGGCAAAAGCCTCATCAATAATCGCTCTGTCTGATGCCATAAGCTGCTGTGGCTGGGCTAGACGAAGTGTTTTTCCGCCCTGCACATGAAAGTATTCCTTATCCCGTTCAAATCTGCCGGAGCAGATACGCATGAAAGCGATCCTGTCACGGTGGGCCTTGTTCATATTAGCCTGAATCTTAAAAACGAATGCCGAAAAACCGGGATCGAACGGGTTTACCTCCGTTTCCCCTGCTGTGCGGGGAAGCGGAGAGAGCGTCATTTTCAGGAAGTGTTCCAGGAACTCTTCAACACCGAAATTATTTAACGCAGATCCAAAAAATACCGGGCTCAGCTTTCCACCGTGAACCATTTCAAGATCAAACTCATATCCGGCACCATCGATCAGCTCAACATCGTCAAATAGAGTTTTCCGAAGCCTCGGCCCGATAAAAGAATCAAGAGTTTCAACATCATCTGCCGGGATCGCTGTGGCCCTTATACGATTTTGTCCTCTGTGCGCTTCCGTAAAAGCGAGAATCTTACGGGTTTCCCGGTCATAGACACCTTTGAACTGCTGTCCGCAGCCAATCGGCCAGTTAATGGGATAGGTACCGATGCCGAATTCATTCTCCAGCTCTTCCATCAGCTCATACGGATCACGTGCTTCGCGATCCATCTTATTGATGAAAGTGAAAATCGGTATATGACGCATGGCACATACTTTAAAAAGTTTACGCGTCTGCGGTTCAATGCCCTTTGCAGCATCAAGCACCATTACAGCAGAATCTGCCGCCATAAGGGTGCGGTAGGTATCCTCCGAAAAGTCCTGGTGGCCGGGAGTGTCAAGAATATTGATGCAGTAACCCTCATATTCAAACTGGAGGACAGAGCTTGTGATCGAGATACCTCTCTGTTTTTCCAGATCCATCCAGTCTGATACGGCATGGCGGCTTGTAGCTTTGCCTTTAACAGAACCGGCCGTCTGAATGGCTCCGCCATAAAGCAGAAGCTTTTCTGTCAGTGTCGTTTTACCGGCATCCGGATGTGAAATGATGGCAAACGTTCTTCTTCGTTGGATTTCTTCTCTCAGGTCAGGCATAGTGTTCTCTCCAAAAATACATTAACCGAATAATAATATCATTTTGCCGATGTTGTGTCAATTGCCTGAATTGACAACCGCATCGGAAGAAGCAGCTTCCACTTCGGTTTCCTGCACTGCCGGAACAGAAGTTTGTTTTGACGATGCTTTGGAAGTGTTTTTCTTCTGTGCAGTGGCAGCTGCAGGGAGAAGCGGACGAATGATATTATATAGTTCAAGACCTTCTTTCTGGCCGAAAAGCTTGATCATTTCACGATAAGCGGCCTGACGGAAATTTTTACTGCCATACAGCTTCATGACCGTTGCAGTGGCTTTTCCTATTTTCTCACTTTCCACTTTTCTGTCACGCAGTGCAACGGTGATCTTGTTATTCATCTGAGTCTTTTCCGTAGCACCGCGAACCGGGTGGCTGTTCTGCACTTCTGTTTGGCGAGAGGATACTGTTTCCTCAACATGAACTGTAGTTGGAATGGGATCAGATACATTTGCCGAAGGTGCCTGCACCTGGCTGACAGGAACCTGAGCATGTTCTGCCTGTGCAGAAACGGCAGTGTTCTGCGATGCAGATATGTTTGAAGGAGAAGAAGCCTGTGCAACTGCCTGTGCAGCACGCATCCGATACGGAGATCTTGCAGAAGAAGCAGTTTTTATCGAAGAGGAACGTGCTGCAGGCTGAGAAGCATGTAAAGCATCTTCCGCTTTTTCCGCCTTCATCGACTTCATCTGAGAGATCTTCGTGTTTTTTTCTCCCCAAAAAGCAAGTGTATTGTGAAAACCGGCATCATTGCTGACAATAATATATTCCGGTTCTTTTCCTATTGTACCGATCAGAAATCCGAGGTAGCTCACAAGCTGCATATCAAGAGACTGCTTTCCGACATTTACCTTGTGAAATTGCAGCTTTGCCTGAATCTCGCTGAGAATATCAAGGCTGATCTTGCTGGCATTTTTTGTATAGAACAGGTGCACGGTATCCTCCGGCTTCAGGGTGCCAATGCCCTCGAGCCCTTTTTCATGCACATTTTCAAAATCAATGAGAAAAACCTTCTCAGTAACAGGCTTCGCCTGTGTGGAATAGTCCAAAAGTATTTCCTCCAAATAAGAATTATTCGTGGATTATAGCACGAATTGCAGATTTTCGCAATCTTTCTGTGTAAAAAGAATTTCTTCGGCGTGAAACACCGAAGAAATTCATAGGAATTATTCGTAATCAACCACATTTGCCCATCGGAGCAGGAAATCACGCTCTTCCAGGTTACCCTTGACAGACTGGGAAGCCGCTACAATCGGCATCCATTTCTGTACATACCGCTTTTCCGTTCCGCTCTTTTCGCAGAAGAGATCCAGATATCTGTCGGCGGTTTCTGCATCACCGGATAGGTTGAATGTCAGGAAGGTACGCGC
>JAGCAN010000029.1 GCA_017652685.1 Oscillospiraceae bacterium | reverse complement strand
GGGAGAACCGGTGCCAGTGCCGCACGGCGGATTCCCTTGATCCTGCCCACGGTGAGTGTGGCCCCTGTCAGCAGAGCGCCGGTGGAACCGGCAGAAACCACGGCATCTCCCTTCCCCTCCGAAAGGAGTTTCAGTGCAACGGCCATGGAAGAATCCTTCTTCCGCCTTGTCGCCGTGGAAGGATCATCCTCCATGGTGATGACATCTTCGGCGTTAATAATTTCAAACTGATCTGCACGGGAGGCGAGGCAGGCACGCACATCCTTTTCCCGGCCGACGAGGACTATCTCTACCCCGAGTTCATCGGCAGCTTTCACTGCACCTGCAACGATCTCCTGCGGTGCATTGTCACCGCTCATGGCATCAATGATGATTTTCATGCAAACAGATCCTCTCTTTCATTTTTCATTTGTTCAATCCATTTGAGGGAACGGGCAGAAATCTCCGCATTTTTGTTGCGTTTCCCCTTCACCCGGTAACCCAGCGGAGAGATAATGCCGAAGTTGATGTTCATCGGCTGGAACTCTCCGACACTCCCGGAAGACACATACTGTGCCAGTGCTCCCACTGCGGTTTCCTGCGGGAAGTTGACCGGAGGGAGGCCGAGCAGACGGGCAGCTGTTTCAATGCCGACAAGCATGCCCGAGGCTGCCGATTCCACATACCCTTCCACACCGGTCATCTGCCCGGCAAAGCTGATACGCGGTTCGGTGCGCAGGCGATAATACCGGTCTAACAGGTGCGGGCTGTTGAGGAAGGTGTTGCGGTGCATCACGCCATAACGTACAAACTCCGCGTCGTGCAGCGCGGGAATCATCGAAAAGACGCGTTTCTGCTCGCCGAACGTCAGATGCGTCTGAAAGCCGACAAGGTTGTAGAGCGTGCCTTCCGCATTGTCTTTCCGGAGCTGTACAACAGCATAATTGTCCTTTCCGGTGCGCGGGTCAATCAGCCCGACCGGCTTCAGCGGGCCATAGCGCAGCGTATCCACGCCGCGGCGTGCCATAACCTCGACCGGCATGCAGCCTTCAAACACCGCGCCGTCATCAAATCCGTGGACAGCAGCTTCCTGTGCATGCGCAAGCTCCGCAACAAAGCGGAGATATTCCTCCCTGTTCATCGGGCAGTTTACATAATCTGCAGTCCCTTTGTCGTAACGGGAAGCGAAGAAAGCGCTGGACAGATCCACGCTCTCCAGTGTGACGATCGGTGCAACGGCATCATAGAAATGCAGGCCTTCTTCCCCGCAGAGCGTATGGATGGTGCCTGCTATGGCGTCACTGCTCAGAGGGCCGGAAGCAACAACGACCTCCCCTTCCGGGAGTTCGGACACTTCTTCCGACACGATCTCAATCGTTTCACAGGCGGAAAGCCTTTCCGTGACGGTACGGGCAAAGCCCTCCCTGTCCACTGCAAGCGCACCGCCCGCCGGCACACGGTTCCGATCCGCACTCTCCAAAAAGAGCGAGCCCATCGCGCGCATCTCCGCCTTCAGCAGCCCGACGGCATTGGAGAGCTCATCGGACCGGAGCGAATTGGAGCAGACAAGCTCGGAAAAATACTTTGATTTGTGCGCGGGCGTCATTTTTCGGGGCTTCATATCGACAAGCTTTACCTCTATCCCGCGTTTTGCAAGCTGCCAGGCACATTCACTTCCGGCAGGGCCTGCCCCGATTACGGTTACCTGAGATTTCTGAATCATGTTTTTTCCCTGTCTTTATGAGGAAGAAGCCGATTATTTCGGCTTCTTCGCGGCAGATTTGGAAGCCCTGGCTGCTTTTGCCGGCTTTGCGGCTCCGGCAGACCTGGCTTTCTTCGTACCTCCGGCGGAGCGGCCTGCCTTTACGGAAGCGTCTCCCTCCTTCGGCTGTTTCGGACGATATCGTCTGTCTTCCAGCGGAACGAACTTTTCACATGCTTCGTTTTCACAAAAAACCTTTGCCTGTCCGCGCCCGCTTCGTTTGAACATCGTTTTCCCGCAGGAGGGGCAGAATTCTTTCGTCGGGACATCCCACGTGATAAAATCACACTTGCGCTGCTGGTTCCTTTCGCAGGCATATACGGTTTTTCCATCTGCATCCGTCAGCGTAAGAATTTCGCCGCCGCATCTGGGGCAGAACTTCTCCTCAGGCTTCTCCTCGGTGCGGAAAGAACACAGCGGCTTGTTCTCCTCGCAGGAGTAAAACACGTTGTTGTTGCGGGACGTACGCTTGAGAATGCGCCCGCCGCATTTTGGGCATCTGCCGGGCATTTCAATCACAATGGGTTTTGTGAAGTTGCACTCCGGGAAGCGGGAGCAGCCCAGGAAGTCTCCGAAACGGCCCCGTTTTTTCACCATTTTCGAGCCGCAGACGTCACAGATCTCATCTGTCTCCACATCCGGAACCTTCAGGCGAACGCCTTCCGTCTCCTTCTCGGCAGCAGCCATCTCCTGTCTGAAATCATCATAGAACCGGTGGAGGACGCTTTTCCATTCCTCACTGCCGCCCTCGATTTTATCCAGGTCAGTCTCCATGCTGCTGGTAAAGCCGACATCGACGATGTCCGGGAAGTGCTCCTGCAGGAAAGCAGTGACGACCTCTCCCAGAGGCGTCGGCTGCAGATAGCGCCCTTCTTTTGAAACATATCCGTGCGAAGAGATGGTGGCGATGGTCGCCGCATAGGTAGAGGGGCGGCCGATGCCTTTCCGCTCCATATCCTGGATCAGTGTCGCTTCCGTATAGCGGCGGGGAGGTTGTGTAAACTGCTGGTCCGGAACGGCTTTGACAAATACCAGGGGCTGCCCTTCTTCCAGAGGCGGCAGCTTGCCCGCCAGCTCGTCGGATTCCTCATCCTTTGCCTCTTCGTAGAGAACGGTAAAGCCCTTGAAACGGATATCCGAGCTCTGCGCCTGGAAAACATATCCTGCCGAAACCATATCTGCCGTCACTTCATCGTAAACGGCTTCTGCCATCTGGGAAGCTGCAAAGCGGCGCCAGATCAGCCGGTAAAGCATATACTGCTCCCGCGTCAGGTCTCCGCGGATCTCTTCCGGCGTGAGCGTGACATCGGAGGGGCGGATGGCCTCATGGGCATCCTGCGCTCCGGCTCTTGCCCTGAAACGGCGGGGCTGGGGAGGAATGAACTGCGCTCCGAAATGGTCGGAAATATAGGTACGGGCTGCTGCGATCGCCTCCTCGGAGATGCGCAGAGAGTCCGTTCTCATGTAAGTGATCAGGCCGATGCTTCCCCGGCCGCTGATCTCCACGCCCTCATAAAGCTGCTGGGCGATCATCATCGTGCGGCGCGGTGTCATATTCAGCCTGCGGGAGGCCTCCTGCTGCATCGTGGAAGTGATGAACGGAGGAGCAGGGCTTTTCGGTTTCTGGCTGCGGGTGACCTGTTTCACCCGGAAAGGCGCAGCGGAAACAGCGGCGATAATCGCATCCGTCTCCTCCTTTGTCCGGAGCGTCTGCTTTTTTTCACAGTTTTCGGGAGCAAAATAACGGGCTGTAAAAGTATTGCCGTCCTCCGGCTTCAGCACCGCGTCAAGATGCCAGTATTCTTCCTTCTGAAAAGACCGGATTTCATTCTCCCGGTCAACCACCATACGTACCGCTACCGACTGGACGCGCCCCGCAGAAAGGCCGTACTTGACGGTATGCCACAGCATCGGAGAGAGCTGATAACCGACAATCCTGTCCAGAACCCGGCGTGCCTGCTGGGCATTGACGAGATTCTCATCAATCTTCCGCGGGTTTTTGATGCTGTTGGTCACAACATTTTTGGTAATCTCGTTGAACGTCACGCGTTTGGCCTTGTCGTCCGGCAGGGAGAGCAGCTCCTTCAGATGCCAGGAGATCGCTTCCCCTTCGCGGTCAGGGTCCGTCGCGAGAAAGACGGTGTCCGCCTTCCTGGCTTCGGCTTTCAGGTCTTTAATCACCTGCGTCTTATCCCGCATGGAGATATATTTCGGTTCAAACGTTTCCAGGTCTACACCGAGGGAGCTCTTGGGGAGATCCCGCAGATGGCCCATGGATGCCTTCACCTTGTAATTTCTTCCGAGATACTTCTCTATCGTCTTCGCCTTGGCCGGTGATTCGACAATTACGAGATTATTCTTCTCAGGCATGTTGGATGATTCCTCACTTATTCTTTACGGATGATAATATTGCCGGCGGCATCACGCGCAGTGACACGCCGGATTTCAAGCATGGTCAGAGCGGTGAGCACAGCTTTTGCCTCCAGGCCGGTGCTCCCGATGATTTCCTCTGCACTTCCGGCACCTGCAAGCACGGCCAGAGCCACCTGCTGCTGCGTCTCGTTCAGGGCAGAGAGCTTTTCTGATATGTCAATATAGCAATGGGGCGTTTCCTTGTCAAGGCGTTTTTTCTCGGTTTTTCGGGAAAGGCTTTCCTTTCCTGCCCGGCTATCCGGATTTCTGCCGTCCGTTTTCGGGGTGTTTTTCCCGCTCAAAGCGGCGGAACCGGCCTCCGGTTCCGGATCCGGAAACCGGGGAAAAGTAGCCCTGCAGGACGGGTCCAGCACACCGGGCCGGGATGCATCAAGGTCTTCGGCAACGTCCCAGCCGTGCGTCACAAGCCGTGCACCCTCGCGAAGAAAACGGATCGTTCCCAGGCCGGTTTCACTGTCGGCATTGCCCGGAACGGCGAAAATCTCCTTCCCCTGCTCCAGTGCCTCCGCCACGAAAAGGCGCGTCCCGCTCTTCTCCGGTGCCTCTGCAACGACAACACCAACAGAAATCCCCGCTGCGATCCGGTTCCGCGCCCGGAAAAACGTCTTCCTCTGCGCGGTGCCCGGTGCATATTCCGAAATCAGTGCCCCCTGGCGGCACACACGGGACGGCAGGCTCCCGCGTGCCGAAATCGGCGTACCCAGTACGCCGATGCACAGCCCTCCCGCTGCAAGGGCCCCCTCTGCAGCAGCTGCATCGCAGCCCTGCGTCAGGCCGGAAACCACGACGGCCCCGCATCGGGAAAGCTCATAGGCAATATTCCTGGCCATTTTGATCCCGTAAGGGCTGGCATGCCTCGTGCCGATCACTGCTACGGGTACTTCCCTGTCGAGATCCGGCAGCCGGCCCTTTACATACAGCACAGCCGGCGGAGCATAGATCTCCTTCAGCCGCTGCGGATAACACGGATCCTCCATCGTAAGGAAGGCAATACCCTCCTTTTCGCAGAGTTCGGGAATCCGCCGGGCTTCCGTGAGGTCGCGCGCTTCCAGCGCCTCCGCGTCTCTCGCGGAAATGCCCTCTATCCCGGCATAAAAGCCTTTCGGTGCGTGAAAGGCCGCTTCCGGATCGCCGAACACTTCCAGCAGCGCGGCTTTGGCGTTGAGATTAACCTCCGCCAGCGAGGAAAGCCACAGCCAGTACAATGCGGAAGAATCACTCATGTCCTGCCTCGCATTTCCCACATAAGGATCGACGCCGCGACGGCTGCATTCAGTGACTCACTGTCCGGCTGCATGGGGATAATCACCTCGCTCCGGCACAGGCCGATCAGTTCCCGGCTCAGCCCGCTTCCTTCGCTCCCGACGGCAACCGCACAGCGGGTCACGTCTGTTGTAAGGATATTCTGCGCCCTCTCCGAGAGGACGGCCCTGACAAGCGGGAGCCCCCAGCCGTCCAGTGCCTGTGTGAGAGAGGAAAGGCTATGCCGCTCGGTACGCTGGCGGAAGATCGCCCCCATCGTTGCCCGCACGGTTTTGGGGCTGTACAGATCGGCACACGCTCCGGTGAGCAGCACCGCTCCGATGCCGAGTGCGTTTGCCGTGCGGATTACCGTGCCGACGTTGCCGGGATCCTGCACATTTTCCAGCACAATGGCATTGTGCGGCGAACTGTTCTCCGGCTTGGCCGGTATCTTCACCGTAAAGACCGGCCCGGGGCTGTTTGTCATGGGAGAGGCCGCTTCAAATACTTCAGCCGGGGCGATCACATGCCGGACGCCGGGAAGCTCTGAGGGTTCGGCTCCGCCTTCCTTCCAGAGGACTGTTTCAATCTCCGCCCGGGCATGGACCGCCTCCTCAAGCAGCTTCACGCCGTCACAGAGGAACAGCCCCTGTTCCCTGCGCATCTCTGCCTCCCGCCCCAGAAGGCGAAGCTCTGTGATGATTCTGTTTTTTCTGGATGTGATTCTTTCCATCTTTCCTGTCAATCGGTTTTAATACGGGGTTTTTGCCCGTTCCACATTCAGCATTTCCGCGAGCTTCTGGGCCGGCAGCATGGTCTCTTCGGCTTCCAGAAGCCGGTTTGAAACATACTGGAAGGTGGAACCGTTGCCCGGCCGGACCGTCAGCTCATGGCGGAAGGACTTGTCCGTTCCGTACCATTTGTTCACAGCGTCCACCACCATGGTAATGGTCCCGTTCGCGTTATAGGTATAGCTCACAACCTCCGGAAACGGCGTACGCGGCGTGACATTGTAATAATCCGTGTCATATCCGAGGAAGAGATACCCCCGCAGCTGGGGCGTATAATCCGAAATGGCGCGGAGCGTGCCCGAATCGATACGAAAATAAACCCCCACATTGTTCTCAAAGATATCCTGGGGAACCAGATAGAGCTTGGTGCCCGCTACTGTATGATAGTAAGAACGGGCGTTATACGAAGAGAGCATCTCTGTGCCGTTGTACATGGCAAAAATGTAGGCATAGAGGCTGTTGAAATCAATCGGTGTGAAATAGTTCTCATCCCAGTTGGTCAGGAAAAGATTGTTTTCAAAGTATCCCACCGGCTCCACATAGCGCTGGCAGAGCGTCTTCGCTTCGCTGTCCATCGGGAGGACGCGCAGCATCACATACGAATCGGTGTTGGCACGCTGGTTCTCGTCGAAATCCGACGTGTCCCGGTTGTAGATCAGCCAGCCTTTAGCCGTATAGCGCACCCTGCCGACCGCATAGCGCCCTTCGGAATAGATCCTCGACGACCCGTCATCGTTCCAGGCCGCGGAGGACGAATAGAGATGCCAGCGGCCTTCCGTGCGGGAGAGCAGGAAAGCGCTGATATGCCCGTCCGGATAGACAATCATGTACGTGCCGTTCACATCATCCTGCCCGTAGGCCGCCTTGCCCGCGAAATCGTCCAGCGCTTCATAACCCTGCATGTTGAAAGCCCCGGCGCTGTCCTGTGCGGAGTAGCCCGCCGCGGCAATTGCCGAAAGCATGGAGGAAATATCCGCCCGCCCGAGGGTGACGTTCATGGCCGTGCCCTTGTCCGCCGCGAGGTAAATCTCCCGGCAGGCGTCACATGCCGTGAGGAGGCGGGCTTTGAGCGTGTCGATCAGCGCATCTCCCTCCTGCAGGCTGTTGTATGCCTCGTCAGGGAAAATCGCCGTCCCGTCAGTGATTTCAACACCCGCATCCGTTGCCGCTTCTCCCGGTGAAGGCCCGTTTTCATAGCCGGTATGGATCACATCCTCCGCCTCGCCGGGGAGCAGCACAATCTTGCCGTCGACCACCTCATAGCGGTCGCCGGCCGTCTGCTTCTTCCCGCATGCCGAAAAAACCATGCACCCCAGCAGCAGAAAGGCTATGATCGTTTGTCTGCGAAAAAGCTTTTTCATCTCTGACACCGCAAATACAATCTACATTTTTATTATTGTACTCAATTCCCCTTCTTATTGCAAGCCCCAATGTTTGCGCCGGTTCTGCAGGTATTTAGAAAAATTTCTAAATACTTCTTGACATTTCCGGGCAGCCGGTATAGAATGATATTTAGAAATTCTTCTAAATAGTTTCGGGAAAGGAGAAGTCAGAATGGCATTTGCCGAGACCTTCAAAGCGCTGTCAGATCCGGTGCGGCGGCAGATTCTTGAACTGCTGAAAAAAGGGCCTCTCTCTGCCGGAGATATTGCGTCCCGCTTTGCTATGACAGGCGCAACCATCTCCTATCACCTTAAAATTCTGAAGCAGGCAGACCTTATTTTTGAGAGCAGGGAAAAGAACTATATCTATTACCAGCTGAACACATCTGTTCTCGAGGAAATCCTGTTGTGGATTTCAACACTGAAAGGAGGAGATTCGGATGTTGAAAGAACATAAAAGAACCCTGATTATCACAAGCATCGTGACGATCCTGCCGATCCTGATCGGTGTGTTCTTCTGGAACCGGCTTCCGGATGTCATGGCAACCCATTTCGGAACGGACAATGAAGCCAACGGATTCACCGGCAAGGTGTTTGCAGTCTTCGGGCTTCCCCTGATCCTTCTGGCCGTGGAATGGTTTGCCGCTTTCGTCACGGCACATGATCCGAAAAAGCAGAATATCAGCCCCAAAATGTTCGATTTCGTCCTCTGGATTATTCCTGTTGTATCCCTGTTCGGGGCAGCGACAATATATCCTTACAACCTGGGCTACCAGACAGATATCACGTTTCTTGCTGAATTGCTGATCGGTGCGGTCTTTATCGTCGTCGGGAATTACCTGCCGAAAGCAAGGCAGAATTATACCATCGGCATCCGGATCCCCTGGACACTGGCCAATGAGGAAAACTGGAACCGCACCCATCGCCTTGCCGGATACCTCTGGGTGACCGGCGGAATCCTGATGATCATCGCTGCGCTGACGGGAATCGTAAAAACACAGTGGATGCTTGCCATATTCATCCTCCTGGTTCTGGTGCCTTTCGTTTATTCCTACTGGCTGCATGTGAAACGAAATCTGTAAAGAACGCTGTAACAGATAGCATTTATCACTGGATTTCCTGTTTCCGGTCCCGAAAGCCTGCCCCTCTCTCATCGGAGTG
>JAGCAN010000261.1 GCA_017652685.1 Oscillospiraceae bacterium | reverse complement strand
CAAAAGGCTGTATTCATCTCTATTTATTTCTGTCCTTCCCAGAGAGAGCATTTTAAAGAACTGGTTCTGCTATAGATAAGAATCAGGCATCCCTGTGGGGGTGTCTGAATAATTCAGATCAGATACGTTTCCATTTGGCACCATTGGGGATATCGGTCAACTCTATCCCGGAGGCTTTCAGCTCGTCGCGAATTTGGTCAGCGAGGGCAAAGTTTTTCGCTTTTTTCGCATCCCGGCGGGCATAGATCTTTGCTTCGACGTCGGCATCAGGAATACCGTCTTCCGCAATAATGGTGAACTCACCGGCAGTGACAGCCTGTTTTTTCATCTCTTCCCGTTTTGCTGCTGCTTTTTCCAGCAGACCGAGAGAGAGAACGCGGTCAAAATCGCCGATGCAGAAGAGCTTGGTGGCGTCGTTTGTTTTGGCTTTCAGAACGTCATAGAGAGCGGTGATGCCGAGAGAAGTGTTCAGGTCGTTATCCAGGGCAGCGGTAAACTTCTGTTTAAGTGAAGCGCAGACAGCTTCGTCGATTTCTCCGTCCTCAGGCTTGAGTGCGGCAATTTTCGCAACAAGCTTGTTATAGGCAAGTTGGGCATTGTCGAGGTTTTCCCACGTAAAGACAAGTGCTTTGCGATAGTGGCTCTGCAGGCAGAAGAAACGGTAGGCGATCGGATCATAACCCTTTTCCTCCAGCAGGGATACCGTCAGAAATTCCCCTTTGGATTTGGACATCTTCCCGTCTGTCGTATTGAGATGGAGGACATGCATCCAGTAGTTGCACCACTTATGCCCAAGATAGGATTCAGACTGTGCAATTTCGTTGGTATGATGCGGAAATGCATTGTCGATTCCGCCGCAGTGGATGTCCAGATGTTCGCCGAGGTGTTTCATTGAGATACCGGAGCACTCGATGTGCCAGCCGGGGTAACCTGTGCCCCAGGGGGAATCCCATTTTAAGGCCTGGTCTTCAAATTTGGATTTGGTAAACCAGAGAACAAAGTCATTCTTGTTCCGTTTGTTGAGATCTTCTTCCACGCCTTCCCGCACTCCGACGGCGAGATCATCTTCGTTGAAGTCGTTGAAGATATAGTAGCGATCAAGCTTCGAGGTATCAAAGTAAACATTTCCTCCGGCAAGATAGGCATATCCGGTGTCCAGAAGCTTGGTAATAATACGGATATAGTCATCTATGCAGTTTGTGGCCGGCTCGACGACATCCGGCGTTTTGATGTTGAGTTTTCCGCAGTCGGAAAAGAAAGCATCCGTATAGAATTCTGCAATTTCCATGACTGACTTGTGCTCACGCTTTGCGCCTTTGAGCATCTTGTCCTCACCCTCATCGGCATCAGAAGTCAGATGCCCGACATCGGTAATGTTCATGACGCGTTTGACGTTATAACCTGAATAGCGCAGGTATTTCTCCAGCACATCCTCCATGATATAGGAGCGCAGGTTGCCGATATGCGCAAAATGATAGACGGTAGGCCCGCAGGTATACATGCTGACGAGCTCAGGATTGTTTGGAACGAATTCTTCGCGTTTTCTGGAAGCAGAGTTGTAAAGGATCATTTTTGAACTCCTATAAGATTATTTTTCAGAAGATTCTTTGTTGTCCGTTGTCAGGACGTGTAAATTTTTCTGAAAGTATTCAAAACCTGACCAGAGTGTTGTAATTACGATCACAAGGGTGCAGATCAGATTCAGCCAGAGAGGGGACTGCTGGAAAAAGAGCAGCAGAATACTGAGGCATATCATGGTACAGGCGGTTTTGATTTTGCCGGAAGGGGCTGCAGCAATGACGATATTCTGCTCGGCTGCAATCAGCCTGAGGCCGGAAACAGCAAATTCCCGAAAAAGAACCAGTGCTACGGCCCAACCCGGCATAATGTGTGCCTCGATGAGGAAGCACATGGCAGCCAAAACAAGAATTTTGTCTGCAAGCGGATCCATGAATTTCCCGAATACGGTAATCTGGTTATAGTTTCGGGCAATGTATCCGTCCAGCAGATCGGAAAAAGAAGCTGTTATAAACAGGGCAAAAGCCACGCCGGGCTTTCCCAGGTATTCGAAGAGGAGAAAGAAAGGAACCAGGACAATCCGCAGCAGAGTAATCTTATTGGCGGTTGTATTCATCTGCCCGTTTCCTCTCCATATAAGATACCGTCCTCGGTAGAAGTAATCAGCACCTCGGCAAATTCTCCCGGGGGACAGAACCCCTCAAACAGAACATACCCGTCGATCTCCGGAGAATCAGCAAAGCTTCTGCCTGATAAGAGGCCGCTTTCTTCGTCTCGCCCCTCACACAGGACGCGGATCGTTTTGCCGATAAAGCTCCTGTTGAAAGCATCCATAATGGGAGCCTGCAGCTCCATGATCAGATCTGCCCTTCGCTGTGCTTCCTCTGCAGGTACGGCAGGCATTTCCGCAGCCGGAGTTCCCTCTTCCGGGGAGAAGGGGAAGACGCCTGCCCGCTCAATACGTGCCTCCCGAAGAAAAGCGCACAGTTCCTCAAATTCCGCCTCGCCTTCTCCGGGTAGTCCTGCAATCAGGCTGGTTCGCAGGACAAGGCCAGGAATGCGTGTACGCAGTTTTGCAAACAGTTCGCGGATTTCATCTCCGGAACCGCGGCGGTTCATCCTTTTGAGAATATCGTTATTGATATGCTGGATCGGAATATCCAGATACTTGACGATCTTTATATTTCCTGCAATCTCATCGATCAGCTCATCGTCAAACTGATCAGGGTAGAGATAATGCAGGCGGATCCACTCGATGCCGTCGATTTCGGAGAGCTTTCTGCAAAGCTGGGTCAGACATCGGTGCCCGTAAAGATCAGTTCCGTAAAGCGTGATATCCTGTGCGATGACAATCAGTTCCTTTACGCCATGTGCGGCGAGGTCTTTTGCTTCCTCGACGATGTTTTCCATCTTACGGGAACGATAACGGCCTCGGATAAAGGGAATGGCGCAAAAGGCACAGAAATTGTTGCAGCCCTCGGCGATGCGAAGATACGCCCAGGATGGGCCGGTTGATACCACACGGGGAATCTCGTCAACGGAAATGCTGTCGTTCGCAAAGGAACGGAAAGAATTCCGTTTGATCACAGCGTCAGCGGCTTCTACAATATCGCCAAAACTGCCGACACCGAGAACGGCGTCGATTTCAGGTAACTCCTTTTGGATGGAATCCTGATAGCGTTCCGCCAGACAGCCGGTAACGATAATGCCACCCAGCGAGCCGTTTTTCTTATATGTGGCTGTCTCAAGGATGGTGTCGATCGCTTCGCTTTTTGCCGAGTCAATAAAGCCGCAGGTATTAATGATAGCGAGATCGGCCCCTTCCGGGTCCGGAACCAGCTGATAACCAGCTTCCGTCATCAGATAGAGCATTTGTTCACTGTTGACGAGGTTCTTGGGACAGCCAAGAGAAATCAGCGCAAATGTATGTTCCATGGTTAATCCTCAGAGGTCTCAGAATATCGGGAAATAGCGGAATGGATTTCATCCCAGGAAAATCCTCTCCGAGACAGGGCGGCTGAAACCTTCCTGACCTGATCCCTGTCATCGGGATCTTTGAGTTTTGTCCGGACAAAACGGTCAATCTGGTCATCCGGTTGTGGAGCACTATCCAGCGCCTCATCCCAGAGATCCCTGTCAATACCGCGGCGGGAGAACTCAGCACGGATTCTTCCCGCACCGTATCCCTTGGCAGCATAGTGCCGTGCAACGGCTGCGGCATATTCTGCATCGTCCAGAAGCCGCAGATCCTGCAGCTTTTCCACAACGGCATCAGCCGTATCGGACTCGACCCCCTTGTGCACGAGTTTGCGGTGGAGCTCTTTTGCAGACATTCTGCTGAAGGAAAGCAGGTTTATTGCTTTTTCCAGCACAAGAGCGCGCTCGGAAAGACAACGCAGCCGCTCGGATTCGGAATCGTCGAGGTTCTTTCCGCTGTAAAGCATCATCTCAGTGATGACACCAAGCGTTGAAGGTACTTCTGTTCCGTCCTCAAAGCTGACTGTCACATGTTCGGCAACCGTACGCCGGAGGGAAGAAATGACCATTCCGGTCAATCCTCACCGAGAGTTTCATCCTCGAAGCTGTCTTCGTCAAATCCATCGGCACTCACATCAACAGCTTTTTTCGGGGAAGTTTCAATGTCTCTCCGCTTTTCCTGCAGTTTGAAGAAGTTTTCCTTGATCTGTTTTTCCACCTCTTCATACTTCTCCGGATTGT
>JAGCAN010000260.1 GCA_017652685.1 Oscillospiraceae bacterium | reverse complement strand
GCGCTTGTCAACTCCAATCAGGCCAAGCAGTATATTGAGGGCGAGAAGGTCAATGCCATTGCCTGCTTCTCTGCCACTGATGAGGGTGGACGCAACAGTGTCCTGCCCGATGTTCCCTCCTTCAAGGAACTCGGCTATGATCTTGTGTTCGGCACCTACTTCTACGTGCTTCTGCCCAAGACAGCCAGTGATGAAACCGCCGAGGCTGTCCATGATCTGTTCGCCTCCGCCTCATCCGATCCTGAGGTCAAGGAGATTCTTGAGAAGTCCGGCTTCGGAATGGAATTTGCCCCCTATGCCGATGGCGAGAAGCTCATCCGCGCCCAGCAGGATTCTCTGGTCACTGTGTGCCAGGAACTGGGCCTTGCCCAGTAATATTACCCCACTTCTATAAAGACGGGTAAGTAATCAAAACAGTGCCTTGCCCGGCCAAAACCGGGCAAGGCGTTATTTTTGAAAAGATCGTGAGGGAAAAACCGTGAAAATCAAACGTGACCAGATTACCGGCCTGACACTGGTCATTCTGGGCATTATTCTTTTCGTGCTCATTGGACAATTCAAAAAGCCCATGACGATGGAATACCCCGGTCCCAAGCTCATGCCGGGTATTGCCGCTTTCGGCCTTGTTGTCTGTGGCGCCGGTGTTTTTATAAACGGCTGCCGTCAGAAAACCGAGGATAATGTCATCATCACCAAAGCCGGTCTGCTGCGCATTGTGATCACCTTTGCTGTGCTCTGCCTCTACATACTGGGTATGAAATATCTGGGTTTTCTGATTGTGACTCCTTTCCTCGTATACGGGTTGACCACTTACTTCGCCAAAGCCAGTGGCGTAGAGACAAAGCTTTGGGTACGCATCGTCTTCGCATTGGCCGTCACCGCTGTAATCTGGGCTATGTATGTGCCGCTCTTCGGGCTGGAGCTGCCCGTGGGTGAGCTGTTTGAGTAAGGAGGGAAAAGACATGATATCCTATCTTCCGTATATCTTTTCCCAGCTGATCCAGCCGCTGAACCTGCTGCTGATGGTAGCGGGTACTGCGGTGGGCATTATCTTTGGTGCAATCCCCGGCCTCTCCGGCACCATGGCTGTCATGCTGTTCATGCCCCTAACTTACACCATGGACTCTGCCACCGCCATTATCTTCCTGCTCGCGCTGTGGATCGGCGGTTGTTCCGGCGCGTTCATCGGGTCGGTATTGCTGGGCATTCCGGGCTCTGCCTCCGCTGTGGCAACCTGTTGGGACGGTCACCCCATGGCCAAGAAGGGCCTGGCAAGCAAGGCACTGGCTATCGGTATGACTGCCTCCTTTGTTGGCACCTTCTTCAGCGCTATTATCGGAGGTCTGCTTGCCGAAGCAGTGGCTGACTTCGCCTTTGCCATGGGCCCGTGGGAGTACAGTGCCCTGTGTCTGGTCGCTATGACCATGGTGCTGGCAATCTCCAAGGGCAACATGTTTAAAGGTCTCGCTTCCACCTGCATCGGCATTGTGCTGGCGACCGTTGGCTTCTCTCCCATTGATGCTGAGCCCCGTTTCACTTTTGACAACATGTATCTCTTCGGTGGACTGGGTATGATAGTTGTGCTCACCGGTATTTTCGCTGTCAGCCACATCCTCGTCACTTTCGGCAAGGGCTTCGACACCCCGCCCGAAGTCAGTAAAGAAGGCCTGCGTGGCTTCGGCCTGACGCTAAAGGATATTAAAGATGAGCTTGTCAACATCATACGATCCTTTCTGATTGGACTTGGTATCGGCTTCCTGCCGGGCATGGGCTCCGGCCTTTCCAACCTTGTGGCTTACTCCAGTGCGAAAAACGGCTCAAAGCACCCCGAGGAGTACGGCCATGGTGCAGCAGGTGGCATCTGGGCTCCTGAGGTTGCGAACAATGCGGCCATCGGCGGCGCCATGATCCCTATGGCTGCTTTGGGTATTCCTGGTGATTCCACCACGGCGCTGCTTATTGGTGCGCTCACCATTCACGGCCTTGAGATGGGTCCAATGGTGTTCAAAAACAGCGGTGATGTGGTTTATCTGATGTTCGTGACTGTGGCTGTCGTAGCCGCACTGGTACTGTTGATGCAGGCCGTGTGCAAGCGCTGGTTCCCCTATATCCTGAAGGTACCAAGCTGGTATATGTACTCCGCCTTGCTGGTGATTTGCCTTGCCTCCGCTTATGTGGACAGCGGTAACCTCTACAAGTGTGGTATGATGATGGTGTTTGCTGCCGTCGGTATTCTGATGACCTTAGGCCAATTGCCTGCCTCCCCACTGATTCTGGCCTTCATTCTCACGCCGACACTGGAGACAAAGACCCTGCAGGCTTTTCAGTCCGTACCAAAATGGACAGAGTTCTTCACCCGTCCAGTTTCCGGTGTACTGATGGTCATCGCCATTCTCTGCATCTTTTCTCCGATCATTAAACCCCTTTTCTCGAAGTTGAAAAAGAAATCGTAATAACCGGCGTAGCCGGAGCCATTCCGGCCCCGGCTGCAATTTATAATATGAGGTGAATCTTTATGGGCATGGAACAGGATTATAAGGCTTATGCACAGCGTCGTGAAGACATGGCAACCACCCATTTCGGTCCCCTGTGGCTGAATCAGGAGAAACGCTATGTGCACCCATTCCGCATCTTCGGCAACGTCTGGTACGTCGGCGACAGCTGGGTCTGCGTCCACCTGATCGATACCGGCAACGGCCTGCTGCTGATCGACAGTGGCAACGCCGGAGCTACCTCCCTGTTGGTACAGGCGATCTGGGAGGCAGGATTCAACCCGGCCGATGTCAAATGGATCATTCACTCCCACGGTCATTTGGATCACATCGGCGGCGCAAACTTTTTTAAACGCATGTTCGGCACAAAGCTCTATCTCGGTGAGCCAGACGCGGTCATGTTCCGTGAAAAGCCCTGGATTTCTGCCATCCAGAACGCCTACAATGACTGCGACGCGCTCTTTACGCCCGATTATGAAATTAAGGAGGGTGATGTTCTGACCTTCGGAAGCATCACCATGGAATTCTATCTGGTACCCGGTCACACCGATGGCTGCGTTGCTATCTTCTTTGATGCGCACGAGAACGGCAAAACCGTGCGCTGTGGCTATTTTGGCGGTTTCGGATTCAATACCATGCAAAAGGATTATCTGATCGAGATCGGCGATCCCGAATACAAGACGCGCGAGATCTATCTCCAGTCCATCGCCAAAGTACGCGACCAGAAGGTGGAGCTTTTCCTCGGCAATCACTGTATCAATAACGACACCCTCGGCCGTCGCCAGAGACAGCTCGATAATCCCGACGGCCCTAACCCCTTCCTTGACAGTGAGCTCTGGGGTAAATATCTGGATCAGAAACGCGATGAAATGCTCGCCTTCATGTGTGATCCGAAGAACATATGATCACAAATCCTTCCCCCAAAGATCCAGCGCTGCCTGTTAATCCGCTGATCGAAAAAAACTGCCCCTGCACACGCGATTGCCCGCGTCACGGGGACTGCTTTGCTTGTGTTGCGAATCATCGAGACGTAATCACATCTACGCCGCCCTGCTGCCTGCGCATGTTAGAAGAAAGGTAGAAATATGCTGATAAGAAATGACGGCACCGTTTCAAGACTGCTTAGGGATGTATCGATTCCCCGCATGTTCCGCGCAGCCCAGAAATTCCCGGACACTCATATTGAGCGCGAGAATATCGAAAAAAGCATCTTTGAGGAAATTGCACGTGCCGGCGTGGCAAATCGCGTCAAACCTGGTATGCGCATTGCCGTCACAGCGGGTAGCCGGGGCATTCGTAACGTGGACGTGATTACCCGCTC
>JAGCAN010000259.1 GCA_017652685.1 Oscillospiraceae bacterium | reverse complement strand
TCTACAACCATCTCATCAAGCGCATTGGTAAGGTAAATCAGTTCATACCCTCTGCTGCGCACTTCTTCACACTGAGGCAGACTCATGGCGTGTTTTACAGTATCCGCCGTAGCATAGTAGATCGCTTTCTGGCTCTCCGGCATGTTCTCCACATACTCTTTGAGCGTAATCAGCCGGTCTTCCGACGTGTAGAACAGCAACAGATCGCGCAAAAAGTCCTTCTTCATACCGTATTCGTCACAGACCCCGCACTTCAGGCTGACGCCGAAGTTTTTGAAGAATTCCTCATACTTCGGCCGGTCTTCCTTCATGAGCTTTTCCAGCTCTCCCTTGACACGCTTTTCCAGGTTCTGGCCAATGATCTTGAGCTGTCTGTCATGCTGCAGAATCTCGCGGGAAATGTTGAGCGAAAGATCCGGAGAGTCGACAATACCCTTAACGAAATCAAAGTAGTCGTGCACGAGCTTGTCGCACTTTTCCATAATCATCACCCCATTGCTGTAAAGGGTGATGCCGTCTTTCTCCTCACGGAACATATACATGCTGTCGGTCTCTCCGGGTACAAACAGCATCGCTTTGTACGAAACCTGGCCCTCTGCGTTGATGCGGGCAAGTGCACACGGATCTTTGGAAGCGTGGTACTTTTCTTTATAGAAGCGGATACACTCGTCGTCTGTTACTTCACTTTTGCTTCTCTGCCAGATGGGGACCATGCTGTTGATAGTCTCGTTTTCGGTGACCATCTTATAGTCATACTTCGGGCTTCCGTCTTCATTTTTTTCTCCGGTCTCGAATCGCTCCTGATGTTCCACGTCCATCCGGATTGGCCAGCGCACATAGTCGGAATATTTTTTGATCAGCGCTTTGACCTTCCACACTTCAAGGAAGGTGCTGTAATTCTCATCCTCCGTATCGGGCTTCAGGTGCATAATCACGTCTGTACCCGCAGCCGAGCGCTCCGCTTCTGTCACTGTGTAGCCGTCAGCGCCTTTGCTTTCCCACCGGGTTGCCTTCTCCTCCCCGTATTTTCTGGTGATGACAGTCACATCGTCAGATACCATAAAGGCAGAGTAAAATCCCACGCCGAACTGGCCGATAATCGAAAGATCTTCATCCTTCGTATCACCGAGCTCGCTTTTAAAGGTATAGGAACCGCTTTTTGCAATCACGCCGAGATTGTTCTCGGCTTCTTCCTGTGTCATGCCGATGCCGTTATCGCTCACAGTGATGGTGCGTGCTTCCTTGTCGAGCACCACATCAATTCTGAAATCGTCCCGATTCAGCCCGACTTTGTCGTCCGTCAGAGCCTGATAGCAGAGCTTGTCGATGGCATCCGATGCGTTGGAAATGATTTCGCGCAAAAAGATCTCCTTATTTGTATAAATGGAATTGATCATGAGATCAAGCAGGCGCTTGCTCTCTGCCTTAAACTGTTTCTTTGCCATGGTAAAAAGGGTCAGCCTCCTTATTTGATAGCCGGTTTCCCGGTATGGTTTGTTATTCTGCGGCTTCTGAGCCGTATCGATATATTATAGCCGCCGCCAGCCCAAAATTCAACAGAAATTTCCGAACGTTAACCTTTTATTCATTGATTCTGTCCTTTTTTCCGTCTATAATGCAATTATCGATCCAAACCACTCCGACAAGGGAGGTGTATCATTTGAAAGCCGGTATCAGGTTTTCCCTTCTTTCTATCCTTTTCGTCGCCCTTCTCGTCTCTGGCTGCAGCCACAGGCAGATCAATCCTGCTGCCAAAGCCTGGCTGTATGAAGATATTCCCAGTGCTTCCCCGCAAGCAGACTCCTCTGGTCCTGCTCCGACAGCATCTCCAGTTACAGCAGGTGAGATGTCTTCCGAAGTCACTCCCTCTCCCGTTGTGTGGACGCCCGCACCGACTTCTGCACCTACTCCTGCTCCGATACCGACTCCGGTTCCTACCCCTGCTCCCACTCCTGTCCCCACCCCTGTTCCAACTCCCACCATCCCTGAGATCACAACGACAGTGAACATTCCGGGCTGGATCAACGGGAATGAAGTCAACTTCCGGGAACTCCCCGGTATGGGCGGTGAAATCATCACCTCCTACAACAGAGGTAAAGCCCTTACCATTCTGGGTACGGAGAATGGATGGAGCAAAGTCCAGATCGACGGTGTTATCGGATATGTCAAAGCGGAATACATTTCCGATATTCCCGTGCAGGAAACCTATGGCGAGATGTCCGTCTTTACCGACACTACGTCCGTCATTGGGGCAGCGGGAACAAACAATGTCAGTTCCATCCAGTCTATGATCATGCGTCTCACAAACGATCAGCGTGCTGCATACGGCCTCCCGGCGCTTTCCTACGATTACGGCCTTCAGGCAACTGCCGATACGCGCGCTGCCGAACAACCGCTCAGTTTCTCCCACACGCGCCCCAACGGAAGTGACTGGAGCACCGCCTATCCTGCCAATGCCTATTATTTTTCCGGTGAAAACCTCGCTTCCTGTGACGGAATCCTCACGGATGAGAGTTTTGCCTCCTCCTGTGTCAAGTGGTGGATGGAATCCGAAAGCCACCGTGCCAATATTCTCAATCCCAATTATACCGTCATGGCAGTTGGTGTAGCCATCACGGCAAACGGCATGTACGCCGTTCAGGAATTTGCTACTCCGTACTGATTTATGGCCTCTGAAGAAACAAAATACCAAAAAATGACTGAGACGCCTGTCTCGACACTGATTCTTACGCTTGCCGTTCCGACAATCATCAGCATGATGGTCACCACGATATACAACACGGCCGATACCTTTTTCGTCAGCAAAATCAGTGTCGCGGCAAGCGGGGCAACGGGAATCGTCTTTTCCCTGATGGCGATTCTGCAGGCTTTTGGCTTTATGCTGGGTCATGGAGCTGGCAGCAACATCAGCCGCCTCCTCGGTGCCCGGAAGGTATCACACGCAAGCGTTTTTCTTTCCACAAGCTTTTTTCTGGCCATTGGAACCGGATTTACGATCGGTCTCTTCGGGCTCCTGTTTCTGGAGCCCTTTATGCTGCTTCTTGGCAGTACCGAAACCATTCTACCGGAAGCAAAAGCCTATGCAACGTTCATTCTGCTGGCCGCCCCGGCTATGGTGGTTTCCTGTGTCCTCAACAATGTATTGCGATATGAGGGTATCGCTGTATATGCAATGATCGGTCTGGCATCCGGCGGAATCCTGAACATGCTTCTCGATCCGGTTTTCATTTTTATCCTGAAGTTTGGTACGGCAGGTGCAGGCCTTGCGACCGCAATTTCACAGTATTTTGGAGTCGTTGTCCTCCTTCTTCCCTTTCTCCGGGGTAAGACTGTGACAAGGATCTCCTTGCGTAGTTTTACCAGGTCTCCCGCTGATATTGGTAACATTATTCTCACCGGTATGCCGAGCATGCTTCGGCAGGGTCTCAACGGGCTTGCCACTACACTCCTCAATATTCAGGCATCTGCCTACGGAGATGCGGCAATTGCTGCTTTCAGCATAGTAAACCGCTGTACCGGCCTTCTTTTCAGTATCGCGCTCGGCATCGGGCAGGGCTTCCAACCGGTGTCAGCGTTTAATTTCGGGGCTAAAAAATACAGCCGTGTCCGCAAAGCTTTTGTTTTTACGGTCTGTTCTGCCATGAGCGTGCTGGCACTTCTCTGTTTCCTTTGCTATGGTAATGCCGAAGCTGTTATCATGCTGTTTCGCCGGGATACTGACGTCGTTACAATCGGAGCCCAGGCACTTCGTTATGCCTGCCTCGGGCTGATCACGCTTCCGCTATCAGCAATCGGCAGCATGCTTTTCCAAAGCATCGGGAAAAAAGGCCGCGCGATGCTTCTTGCTCTGCTCCAAAGCGGAGGTGTTTTCATTCCGCTTTTGCTGATTCTGCCTCGCTT
>JAGCAN010000258.1 GCA_017652685.1 Oscillospiraceae bacterium | reverse complement strand
ACGGGCATGTGCACGAATCCTTACGGATGGACAAAATATATGTCCGAACAGATCCTCCGTGACACGGCAAAAGCCAATCCTGACTGGTCTATCGCACTGCTGCGCTATTTCAATCCCATCGGGGCCCATCCGAGCGGGCTCATCGGCGAGGATCCGCACGGCATTCCAAACAACCTGATGCCGTTTATTTCACAGGTAGCTGTCGGCAGGCTTGACCACCTGAATATCTTCGGTGACGACTATGACACACCGGATGGAACCGGCGTCCGTGACTATATCCACGTCTGTGACCTCGCCGCTGGCCATGTCGCAGCAATTGAGTACATGGCAAAGCACCGCGGAGAAAACGTCTTCAACCTCGGCACCGGTACAGGTTACAGTGTTCTGGACATGGTTAAGGCTTTTGAACGCGTCACCGGCCGGAAAATCCCGTTTGAAATCGTAAAACGCCGTCCGGGTGACCTCGCAACCGTTTACTCGAGCCCCGATAAGAGTGCCGAGCTTCTCGGCTGGAAGGCACAATACAACCTGGAAGATATGTGCCGCGACACCTGGAACTGGCAGTCACACAACCCGATGGGGTATAAATCATAAAGAGGAAGCGCCACACTTTATCCGATCTGCGTTTCGGGTGAATTGATTTTTACAGAATTAGGCATAAAAATACCTGTACAGTCCGAACGGATCTGTACAGGTTTTTTCTATCAGTTATCAGAGAAAGCGCATCCGGTTTCCCGGTTGCATCTGCATCATCTGCGGGATGATGAACTGCTCAAAAACATCCTTGCACTTCTGGTTGATTTTTTGAAGATCACTTTTCAATACGATACAGGGGATGGGGCCTTTCTTGCTGGAATATAGATTGATCGCAATCCCATGCAGAGGATTTTCTTCTTCCTGTTCACAAACCATCTGCACGACTTCGGCAACCGGCTCCTCCATATCTTTCATGCTGTCGAACTGCAGAGCTTCCTCGGGAGAGGTAAAAACCAGGAGAAAATGATACTCTCCTACCTGGACAATCGGGCGTTTCACTTGTTTGGGAGCTTCGCCGTCTTCATAGGGACAGGTGAATTTTTCGCCGTTAATATAACACTTTTCAAGCATATTCAGGACAAACTGAAAGTCCTCTTCCTTTTTGGTCCTCACAGCTGTTGCTGCCGCATCTGCAAGAACGGGCATGTAGCCTTCACGATGTCGGGTCATTTCACGCATCAGAGAACCTCCTTGGCAAGTATTGTGGCACATTATACTATTTTCCCATAGATATAGCAAGACAGTTTTTTGTTTTTTTTAAAACACTCCTGTAATCCTGCTATTGCCGCATTTTTACCGAACCGTGCAACTTTTTCTTGCAAGCTGAACAGGCATCCTGTAGAATGGGAGAAACTTATGATAACAAATCGATTCCTTCGAGGATGCTTTTTATGAACAGAACAGATGCATGGCAGATTCTGCCGATTCTGGCGTTGATCACCTATATTGTATATACTGCTTATTATTATGCTTTGCCGACATTCCGTCTCAGAATTCTGTGGTATATTGCGAAGAAAAAATACCATTGCACTTCTCTCAACATCTCAGATGGTAAGATAACAGTAAAATTTTTCAAAGACGGAGAAGTTGTTATGATAGATCGCCTTCTGGAGATCGATGTTCCGTCGCGCTTCAAAATCACGGATCTCTGTTCCAAATTCAAAAGTGTACTTGCTGACATTCGCAGTATGCAATAGTGTAACGCACATAAAACGATGATGAAATTGTATTCTCCGAATCGGACCGAACGCATTCTCCGCTCTCTTGATGATGAGATCGAGCGGATCTGCCGCACAATTCACCTTCCGCCGGCTGTTCTAAAAGCAGTTCTTTATAAGGAAATAACCGATATAGATCTTTTCGACCCTTTGGCTGATGCCGCTGTTGCACTCAACTGGTGGCGGGTTCGTCTGTTGAATCGGATGCCTGTTCCGGAAAGCAGCCGTGGGAAACCCGGGTTTTTCCGCAAGTTTGATAGCTCAACCGGATTCGGGCAGATTTTTGCCCGCACGGCGATCCTCGCTATCAAGTTTGCTGTTTCTCATGGTATCACGACTACGGAATCTCTCGGCCTCGGAAAAGACCGTACGCTTTCTCCCGACTCCCCTTCTGATCTGCAGGAAATCTGGACAAGACTCTATCGGGAGAGGGACTTTAATCTTATCTGTTCGGCGTTGAACCTGCTTTATGCCGGATGGGAAATGACCGGCAGGATTGTTTTTGAAAG
Organism: Oscillospiraceae bacterium; assembly: GCA_017652685.1. Lineage (GTDB taxonomy): Bacteria > Bacillota > Clostridia > Oscillospirales > Oscillospiraceae > Limivicinus. The sequence goes on along the minus strand of JAGCAN010000258.1, from coordinate 2,019 downwards.
CTACAATACAGAAGAGCTCAAACTAACTTTTACACGTTACAATGCAAACGTCCGCCACATCACGCCATACGGTGAAATCGCCTTTCAGTATTATTTAAAATACAGATAGCATCGTTCACACGAGAAAGAACCGGGCAGGGATTTCCCTGCCCGGTATCTGTCATTCAGATTTGAATCAATTCATATTCTCTGCTTCCGAATCCGAGCTCATCCGCCGCTTCTATGGTATGTACACCATGCCTGCTTTCTACACGCTCGAGGAAATGCGCCTGCCCCGGGTCATCCTTGGCAGCATAAATCAGATCCATACAGGCCTGGTCAACAGCTACCGGATCGAGTGAGGCAAGAATCCCGATATCCTTCATGCACGGATCTTCTGCGACAGCACAGCAGTCACAATCGACAGAAATATTCTTCATAACATTGATAAACGCAAGCTTTCCGCTGAAATGCTTTACGACAGAAGATGCTGCGTCCGCCATCGCCTCACAGAAGGTATCCGGATCGGCATGTTTGTCCCAGCATTCCAGATTATCCTTTGTAAGACCGGCCGAGTGGATCAGAGCTTTTCCTTTCGAAGAGGCACATCCGATGGAGAGCTGCTTGAGCGCACCGCCATATCCGCCGCGCGGATGCCCCTTAAAATGCGCCAGCACCAGCATGGAATCATAGTTGGCAATGTTTTTGCCCAACAGATTCTGCTTCAGAATTTTGCCGTTCGGAATATCCCATACAAGATCAGGCCCTTCAGCATCCATCAGATCGACTGTGAAATACCGATTCCAGCCATGATACTCAATCAGCTTGCGATGCGATTCGGTATGGTCACGGACGCCGACATACTTATCTCCATAGGCAGTGTTGCATTCCACAACGGTGCCGTTCACTGTCTCGATCATCGGCTTCCAGAATTCAGGACGCAGAAAATTCTGGTTTCCTTTTTCTCCGGAATGGAGTTTTACGGCCACTTTTCCGGGCAGGTCAACACCGAGAATTCTGTAGATCTCTACCACCTTTTCCGGGGAAATCTCCTTTGTAAAAAACACTTTTGGCTTCATTGTACTTCTCCTTCCTGTATTTGTTTTTATTATAATCCTTTTTCGTCTGTATGTCCAGAACGCGTCAGTTTTTTCTTTACGGGACAGAGATGGAATGCTATAATCTTCCCAAACATCCCGTTGAAAGGAAAATTTACCGCTAACGATGACAGCGAGAAAGACAATTCTGCTTCAGTGGGTGAAGATAGCACTGGGCCTGCTGGTATTTTCATTCGGAGTCCACCTGACGATTTGGGCAAACATCGGCCTTGCTCCGTGGGACTGTCTCGGTATGGGGATTTCGTATCACACGCCGCTCAATTACGGCCTTTCCATGACCTCCATGGCAGTGGTTATCCTCTGTATAGATTTGCTGCTGAAGGAAAGAATCGGATTCGGGACTATTATCGACGCCCTGCTCACCGGGAACATGGTGCAGATGTATAACGATCTGAACCCGTTTCCCCTGAACACGAAGCTGTGGATCGGTATTCCGGTTATGCTGGTCGGTTTTGTTTTCATGGCTTTGGGTATGTGGCTTTACATGCGCTGTGAACAGGGCTGCGGGCCCAGAGACGCTCTGCTTGTCGGGCTTGGAAAGAGAATGCCTAAAGTGCCGATCGGGCTGGTGGAAATTTTGCTCTGGGGTGTTGTGCTGCTTGCAGGATGGGCACTCGGCGGTCCCGTCGGAATCGGAACAGTGATCAGTACTTTTGGAGCCGGGTTTGTAATGCAGCTGGTCTATAACGTCATCCGCTTTGACCCGAGAGACTGCCACCACAGAGATGTGCTTGAAGTTGCCGGAGAACTGATGAATTCCGCCTGATGGATATGGTATTCCGTTTCTTAAGAAAAGAATTTGAGAGGAGAGGTTTCATATGCTGGAAAGACGCAATCGAAGAGAAGCTTCCTTCGCACTGGCAAGTGCAATTATAGTCGTGCTGTGTACCTGTATCGGTGTAGTGATGAACCTCGTCACTGT
>JAGCAN010000257.1 GCA_017652685.1 Oscillospiraceae bacterium | reverse complement strand
TTGTGTGACCGTGAGCCGGAGAAAGCATCGGAGGCAATCAGGCAGGTCGAGGCGTTCAGCCGGCACTTTATCAAGACATATGGCGTGTGAGATCATAACACTGGCCGCCTGGATGGACGAATGATGGAGCAGAAAAGGTAGGTTTTCAGATATGAAACGTGCACGTCAGTATATCGGTATTCTGGCGGCAGCTGCAGCCTATTATTCTATTCACGAAGGGGCTCATCTGCTTTGCGCAGTCCTCTTGGGAACATTCAGGCAGATTCGCTTTATGGGAATCGGCATGCAGATTGATGTTTATGCAGAGCGGATGACCGATGGGCAGTTGGCTCTTTTCTGCATCGCAGGGGCAGCAGCAACCTTATTAGTAGGAATTGTGCTGGCAGCACTGGCGGAAAAAATAAGCCGCAAAAAAAGCAAGCTTCTTCGGGCGGTTATGTATTACATCACCATTGCTCTTTTGCTGCTTGATCCGCTGTATTTAAGCCTACTGTGTGGTTTCTTTGGGGGCGGTGATATGAACGGGATCAGCCTTCTCTGTCCCGAATGGATCGCCAGAAGCGTTTTTGCCGGATTGCTTATCGTAAATGCCTGGATCTTCTGGAAACGGGTCCTGCCGGTTTACAGGGAATCCTTTTCAAACGAGGCCGGGATTTAGACGGCATCAAGACTGTTTTGCTTATTACAGAAGGAAGGACTCAAATGCAGTTTCATAAAATCATTACACTGAAGGATGGAAGAACATGCACTCTCCGCAATGGGACAGCGGAGGACGGGCAGGCGGTCCTCGATATCTTCAACCTCACCCATGCTCAGACGGATTATCTGCTCACCTATCCGGAAGAATCCACACTTACCGCCCGGCAGGAAGCGGATTATTTAGCGCAGAAAACAGAGAGCGCCGACGAGATCGAACTTCTTGCTGAACTGGACGGAGAAATTGTCGGCACGGCGGGGATAGGCTGCGTTGCCCGGAAGGAAAAGACCCGGCACCGCGCTGAGTTTGGAATCAGCGTGGACAAGGCACACTGGGGCCTCGGGATCGGTCGTGCTTTGACCGAAGCCTGTATCGCCTGTGCCGGAAATGCCGGCTATGTCCAGCTGGAGCTGGAGGCGGTTGCAGAGAATAAAAATGCCCTTGCCTTGTACAGGAGCGTGGGCTTTCGGGAGTATGGCAGAAATCCGAAAGGCTTCCGCTCCCGGGTGTCCGGGTGGCAGGAACTTGTTCTCATGCGGCTGGAACTGGACGCGGCGGCGGACGCGCTCATCAAAGCATGAGAAATCAAATCCTTGGGCATTGTTTGTCCGAACATGGACAACAGCGGAGGGCTCAGTTCCTCGGAACCCTGTCAGGAGATCAGCGGAAAATACGGTGTGGTTCATAAGGGCAGGTATGAAGACTGGTTTTATAACCGATCACGCAGGAAAAAGGAAGGTGTACATCCCGTGAAAAAGAGAATCCTCATCCTTTCCGCCGTTTTGCTGGCGGCTGTACTGGCTGTGCTTTTCGCTTTTCTTCTGCTCTATGGGCCAAGCTTCGGCATCTATCTGCGCAAGCCCAGCCCGCAGGATTACGGGGAGAGTGCTCTTGCTTTCATGGAGAATGGTTATTACTCCTCTACGGAAGAGTGGCGGGAGGCAAAGGCCGCGGCACAGGATGCACTGCGCACCGCGCAGAGCTATGAGGATACCTGGCCCATCCTGCGTGATGCGCTCTCCGCTGCGGGCGGCGTGCATTCCCGGCTGATCACACGGGCAGAAGAGGAGGAAGCCGGAGAGAACCCGATCACCCTTCCGCTGGTCAGCACCGACAGCATGGAACACGGTATCGTGACCCTTGTGATCCCGGAGTTCACGCAGGGAGAGGAGCGGGCACAGGAATACGCGCAGATCGTGCTTTCCTGGCTGCGTGAACACCATGACGCAACAGGTGTGATCCTTGATCTGCGTGGTAACCGCGGTGGTGATCTGGCGCCGATGATTTGTGCGCTCTCCCCGTTGCTGCCGGATGGCCCGCTGCTGGGGGTCCGATATGCCAACGGTCAGATGAACACAATGACACTGGCAGACGGTTCGTTTACAGGCGGGAGCGGCATGAAGGTGGAAAGCTTTAAAATGCCCGATACGATCCCGATTGCCATTCTGACCGGCGAATGGACGGCAAGCTCCGGGGAGGCCGTACTGCTGGCTTTCCGTGGTCTGGAAAACGTACGCAGTTTTGGCTCCCCAACAGCGGGATATCCCAGCACCAACACCGTCTTTCGCCTTTACGATGGAACGCAGATCGTCCTGACCATCGGGGCAGACGTGGTGTTGCGCACAGGCGAAGTATTTTGTGAGGAGCCGATCCCTCCGGATGTCTTGACAGACAGCCCCGAGCAGGAGGCTGCCGCATGGATTCGCAGTCGGTTTTCTTCGTAGATTTGATACAACTGTAAAGTTTCTGGAAATTAAACCAAAGGTTTATTTACAAGAATATTTGGTTGTGTTATAGTTGCTCCGGAATAAATCAGGGCATATGCCCGGAAAGGAAAATGACATGATCGCAGTGATAAAAATGGCTTTGTCATATCAAGAGTATCCCGAACAGTTTCTGTCCAGCCTCGATTGCCTGGATAGTCTTTTGGCACGCTCAAATAAGGCAAAGTATCATGACTGCGTGATTGTATAGCTTTTACCGGAGATACAATATACAGATATGGCTAACCGCTTGCCTTTTTGGGCAGGCGGTTTTTGTATATAGAAATTTAAGAATTATTATGATGGAAATCAAAGGAATAGTGAATACGGCACCAGGCTTTGAACCTGGAGGACGAGGATCGGAACCTTGGTTCGGTGCCAACATTAAAGTACAACTTTAATGACAGCATTAAAAAACAGTGGTATAATTTGTTTGTAA